>DATEVB010000056.1:0-23613 GCA_035282865.1 Acidimicrobiia bacterium
GAGATGGTGATGCCGGGTGATAACACGTCGATGACGGTTGAGTTGATCAACACGATCGCGATGGATGAGGGTCAGCGGTTCGCGATCCGGGAGGGTGGCCGGACGGTGGGTGCCGGCACGGTCACCAAGATCATCAAATAGTCGCGAGTCGCGAGTCCCCGGCCGAGGGGGCTCGAGGCCCGGGCTCTCAACTCGAGACTCGAGACTGGAGACTGAGCAACATGCCTAGTGACAAACGACCGCCATTGACTCTCGCCTGTGACGAGTGCAAGCGGCGCAACTATGTGACGACCAAGAACAAATCGAACACCAGGGATCGGCTGGAAATGAAGAAGTACTGCCCCTGGTGCCGCAGCCACACCAACCACCGGGAAACTCGCTGAGACTGCCCGGCCGGTGGATCCGGCCGGGCTGCTAGCGTGCTGTTCGAAGTTACCTGCGGGTGGAGTAGCGGGTCTTGGGCATCGGGGCGGGCTAGGCCCGCCTCGATGTTGTGAGGAGGGAGTCGATGCCGCTCGAGTCTTTGGCGGGGAGAGCCTACGGTCCCCACCCGTTCCGGGTTTGCCCGGACAAGGTGGCCGAGTACGTGCTGGCCACCGGCGATGACCCTGTTCGCTGGATTCGTTTCGCCCCGCCGGCGTTCGCCTCGCTGGCCCTCTTCAGCGTTGCCCCCGCTTTTCTCGAGGATCCGGCCGTTGCTCCCCATACGCAGGTGCTCGTCCATGTCGACCAGACGTTTCGCTGGCACTTGCCCTGGTCCATCGAGGACGCCCTCTTCGTGCGCGGGACCGTCGATAGGGTACGAGCCCGTAGCGCCGGGAGCTTCGTCACTTTTGCGATGACCGTCAACAATGCCGCCGGTGAGCGGGTCCTGGATTCCGGCTCCACATTCCTCATGTCGTCCGGGTCAACGGATCCATCGGACGAGGAAATGGAGCCGCCGGTTGGGTTGGCGGCCCGAAACGACCTTCCCGATCGAGTCCCTTTCCCGGCGGTTGGGGAGGCGCTTCCTGGTATGACGAAGTCGGCGAGCAGACACGATCTGGTTCGCTATGCCGGGGCAACCCGGGACTGGAACCCGATCCATTTCGATCACGATGCCGCAGTTGCGGCAGGTCTCCCCGGGGTTGTTGTGCACGGGTTGTTGATGGCGGCCTGGGCAGCGCAGGCCGGTACCCGTCTGGTCGACCATCCCCGGCCACTGGCGGAAGCCCGGTTCCGGTTTCGCGCTCCGCTGCGTCCCGGTGATCAAGTCGCGGTAACCGGCGTCGTCGAAACCGATAGCGGCCCAGCGGCGCGGCTCAACGTGCAGGTTGTGGCGGGAGACGTCGAGCGGATGTCTGCCACTATGGTCGTGGCGAGGACGTAACGCGATGAGGCCGCAGAGGGTCGAATGGCATGACATCGAAGCTCTCGTTGCCCGGGCCCGGGAGGGCAGCAACGAGGCCTTCGAGGCATTGGTAGAAGCTCATCAGCATGAGGTGTTTGGCTTGGCTCTTCGACTGGTCGTCGACCGTGAACTCGCTGCCGACGTATCCCAGGAGGCGTTCATCAGGGCGTGGCGGGCGCTGCCCGACTTCCGCGGCGACGCGGCGTTCTCGACCTGGCTCTACCGGATCACGGTCAACGTGGCCTGGACGCTGAAAAAACGCAAAGATCGTCATGCCGCCCAACCACTCGATGAGTCTCCCGAATTGGCCGACGTCCGACGACGCTCCGATCCGGAACACGCCGGCGAGAACTCCGAGCTACGGGCCAAGCTGGCGGCCGCCCTCGACGACCTCAATCCCGCCCACCGATCGGTGGTCGTCCTCAAGGACATCTACGGATGGAGCCACAGCGAGGTGGCCGAGTCTCTGGGCATCAGTGTGACGGCCGCCAAGGTCCGTCTGCATCGTGCTCACCTGAAGCTGCGCGAACAACTTCGTGAACTGGAGGACCGGCAGTGAACAACTGGTGGCGACATCAGCTCGTCAAGTGGCGGGTTCCCGAGCATGTCATGAGCGGAACTGTGCTCACCGCCCGTGACCGGCTCCATTTCGATGCGTGTCTTCGCTGCAAGGCCGACGCCGCCAACTATCGGATCATCGCCCGGACCTTACGGGCAATGCGCCATGCAGAAGAAGCCGCCCCGCCGGGGCTGGTGCTGAGGGTGATGGCCAACCTCAGCCGGCCGCTCACGGAAGGTCGCCGGGGAGTCGATCGGGTCGCGGTGGTCGTTTCAGTCGTTGTTGTCGCCGCGGCTATGGCATTATTGGGACGTCACCGGCTCCGGCCGGCGAATTGACCGGGGTTTTACAGCCGATTTCTCGGGACCGTATACTTGCCCGTCACGTTGGACCCCCTAGGGGTGTAGCTCGAAGTTGGTTAGAGCGCCGGTCTCCAAAACCGGAGGTTGGGGGTTCGAGTCCCTCCACCCCTGCTGATCTAGACGAAAAGGTGTGTTGGCATGAACCGAGAGATGCGCCGCCTCCAGGAACGTGAAGAGCGGCTGCAAAAGAAGCAAGGAAAGCGGCGTCCCCAGCGGCGACCCCAGCAGGGGCAGGATCAGGTGAGTCTCTTGGTCCGGGTCCGGAAATTCCTGCGGGAGGTCCGGGTGGAGCTGAAGCGGGTCTCCTGGCCCTCGCGCGAGCAGATGGTCGCCTTCACCAGCGTTACGGTCATCACCAGCGCCGCCGTCACGCTGTTTGTGTTCGGTTTGGATTTCATCTTCAAGGAAGGGGTTCTATTCCTCCTGGCGAGGAATTGATCGACATGGCCGAAATGGTTGATGAGCAGCACGAGGAAGGTCTCGAGGTTGGCGGGGAGGTAGTCGAAGAGACTCCTCGCCCGATGAGCCCGTACGACCTGCCCGGCGATTGGTACGTAATCCATTCATACTCCGGGTACGAGAACAAGGTGAAAGCCAACCTCGAGACCCGGACCCGATCGATGCACATGGAGGATCGCATCTTCGAGGTGGCGATCCCGATGGAAGATGTCGTCGAGTTCAAGGGTGGCAAGAAGGTCACCACTCCCAAGAAGGTCTTTCCCGGGTACATCCTGGTGAGGATGTACCTCGATGACGACTCGTGGTACGCGGTCCGTAACACACCGGGCGTGACCGGTTTCGTCGGCTCGGGCATCAAACCCACCCCTCTCGCCCGGCGTGAGGTGGAGCGGTTCCTGGGAGTTCAGGAAGAGGAAGAGAAGAAGAAGGCGCCCCGTTTCAAACCGGCCTGGGAGATCGGCGAGAACGTTCGCGTCGTTGCGGGGCCGTTTGCCGACTTCAACGGGGTCATCGAGGCCATGAACGTCGATCAGCAGAAAGTCACCGTGCTGGTGAACATCTTTGGACGGGACACTCCGGTCGAGTTGGGTTTCGACGACATACAGAAGCAATAGCATCGAGCGTCGAGCACCGGCTGGTTGTGCGAGGCGTGAGGCTTGCAACGGAAACAGGACACAACGGAGACAGGTTCAACGTGGGACGTAAACGGTTAGCGGCAATACTCAAACTTCAGATTCCGGCCGGCCAGGCCACCCCGGCACCGCCGGTCGGCCCGGCGCTCGGCCAGCATGGGGTCAACATCATGGACTTCGTCAAGGCGTACAACGCTGCCACGGAGAGCCAGATAGGCACCATCGTCCCCGTCGAGATTTCGATCTACGAGGATCGAAGCTTCACCTTTGTCACGAAGACGCCACCGGCTGCGGTGCTCCTCCGGCAGGCTGCCCGGTTGGAGAAGGGCTCGGCGGAGCCACACAAAGATAAGGTGGGATCGGTCACCGAAGATCAGATCCGTCAGATCGCCGAGACCAAGATGGTCGACCTGAATGCCAGCGATATCGAAGGGGCGATGAAGATCATCGCCGGAACCGCCCGTTCGATGGGAATCACAGTCGAAGGTTGATCGCCGGAGTCGATCAACGTGATGCCGTTCTAGATCGAAGTACAAGGGTACGTAATACAAAGTGGGGCTGCACGAAGTGCCGCCTCGAGGAATGGGAGGCTCCGGGCTCGGGCTCGGGCCGTTTGAACCACAGGAGGAACCATGCCGAACCACGGCAAGAACTACCGGCAGGCGTCGAAGCGCCTCGACACATCCACCCAATATCCGGCGGCACAGGCCGTGCAACTGGTGAGGTCGATGTCCTTCGCCAAGTTCGATGAAACGATCGACGCCGTGTTCAAGCTCGGCATCGATCCACGCAAGGCCGATCAGCTGGTCCGTGGCACGGTCAGCCTGCCGCACGGCACCGGCAAGGACGTGCGGGTGGCGGTCTTCGCCCAAGGCGACAAAGTGCGGGAGGCTGAAGCAGCCGGGGCGGATATTGTCGGCGGCAAGGAACTGGTGGAAGAGATCCAAGGGGGAAGAGCGCTCGATTTTGAGGTGGCGATCGCCACGCCCGATCTCATGGCTGAGGTTGGAAAGCTCGGTCGAGTGCTGGGACCGCGAGGCCTGATGCCCAACCCCAAGGCGGGTACGGTCACCTTCGATGTCGGAAAGGCCGTCGAGGAGTTCAAAGCCGGCCGGATCGAATATCGCAACGACCGATACGGCAATGTACACGCCCCCATCGGCAAGGTCTCCTTTTCTGATGAGCAACTCGAGGAAAACCTCGCCGCGCTCAGCACGGAGATCGTCAGGGCCCGCCCGGCTGCGGCCAAGGGGCGGTTCGTTCGCAACCTGTCGATCTCGGCGACGATGGGACCGGGGGTGCGGGTCGACATCGGAAAGATGTTGTAAGGCCCCGGATGCTCACCTCGTTCGCTGGAGGAGGCAAGAGAATTGGGGGTCCTAGTGCCCGAGCGATGGCACTGCGGCCCCTTGACGGGGGCCAGGACTGACGGCGGTGCGAAGGCCGTCCCGCTGCCTCTCAACGGCTACCACAGGGTAGGGGCTGTCGTATCGCCGGAGTGACACCGGTGCCCGATAGTGCCTCGGTCTTGGGTGGGGGCGGTTGACAACCACCCTTGGACAAGGACCCCCAAAGCAAAATCATTGACTTGTCCATCGGAGTGTCGCGCATGCAGCGTCCGGTGTCTACTTGTTTGGGACTCTTCGGTGCGTCCGGCACGTACCTGGTGCCTTTCTATCTCGTACTTGTCGGCGGTCGAAGTACGAAATACGAGCGAAGCGTGTTATGGTCGCTTTTCACAACTCCAATACCTCGGCCGAAGACCGCCGGTGCCCGTCGGGCTCAAAGGGAATTTCCCGCTTGCGCAGGTTGGACCTCTCAAGGGGCCACTCCGTCTTCGGCGAGGGCCCCCTTTCTGATGAGGAGGAGTAATGCCAAGACCTGAGAAGGTCCAGGCAGTTGAAAAGATACGTGAGCAGTTCGATGAGGCGCGGGCTACGTTCGTGACCGAGTATCGCGGGCTGACGGTGGCCGAGCAGCAACAGCTGCGACGCAACGTGCGGAAAGCCCAGGGCGAATACCGGGTGGTCAAGATGTCGCTGGCGCGTCGGGCTGTGGAAGGCTTGTCACTCGAGGGGCTTCCCGAGCTGCTCGTTGGTCCGACCGCTCTTGCGTTCGCCAACGATGACCCGGTTCCGGTCGCCAAGGTCTTGCGTGACTTTGCGACCGACCATGACAAGCTGATCATCAAGGGAGGGATCTTCGGTGGGGCACTGTTGCCGCCCGAGCAGATCTCCCGATTGGCCGAGATCGAGTCGCGAGAGGTCCTGCTTTCCAGGATCGCCGGTGGCTTCAAAGCTCCGTTGTCCAAGGTGGCCGTAGCGCTCGGAGCCAAGCTGCGTGAGGCCGCGTCGATGTTCACTCAACTGCTGGAAAAGAAGGAAGAAAGACAAGAGCCGGCCGAGGTTGCCGAGGAGGTTCCGGCGGGTGCGGCGGAGGTTGCTCCGGCGGTCGAGGCCGACGTTGCCGAGGAGGTTCCTGCCGTTGCGGCAGCCAAGAAACCCGCACCAAAGAAGAAGGCCGCTCCGAAAGCCACAACCAACAAGAGTTCGGCAAAGCCGGACGCTGAAGAAGCGGGCGCCGATAGGTCCGACGATACCGCCGAGGAGGAATAGACACCATGGCAAAGATCAAGACAGACGAGCTCCTTGCGGTCTTCGAAGAGATGACCGTGCTCGAGCTCAAAGAGTTCCTCGATGCTTTCGAGGAGAGGTTCGACGTGACGGCTGCCATGCCCATGGCGGTGGCGGCACCGGCCGGGGCCGGACCGGCGGCGCCTGAGGAGGAAGAGCAGGACGAGTTCGACGTCATGCTCATCGCCGCCGGCGACAAGAAGATCCAGGTCATCAAAGAGGTTCGGTCTTTGACCAGCCTCGGGCTGAAAGAGGCCAAGGACGTGGTCGACAACGCCCCGAGCGCAGTGCTCGAAGGTGTCGACAAGGAGACTGCCGAGAAGGCCAAGGAACAACTCGAAGGCGCCGGCGCCTCGGTCGAACTGAAGTAGCCGAAACGACCATCCAGATGAGGGCCCCGGCGTGCCGGGGGCCTTCGTATGCCATACCTCATACTTCGACCCTGGCGGTCGGGATCTGCGAAAGACTGAGTACGCAGTACGAGTACGCCCCGGCCGTGGGCCGGGCTGACTCTTGACCTGACCGTCCGAAATGGGGTAAGTTCTACGTAACAAGCCCCGCAGGCGGGTATCTGTTTGCGGTCGCAAATCTCTGGTTGTTGCCCGGTTAGTCGCGTGCTAACCTGGCGTCTCGTCGTCTGCAGCCATCCCAGGGTTCAAGGAGTTTCATTTGACTTCGCGCGTCGCTGACCGCTTTTCGTTTGGCAAGATCCCCGAAGTACTTCCCCTGCCCGATCTGCTCGCCGTTCAAAACGATTCCTTCCAGTGGTTCATTGAGGAAGGTCTCAAAGAGATCTTCGAGGGCATTTCGCCGATTGAGGATTTCACGGGCGAGCTGGCATTGGAATTGACCGACCACCGCTTTGGCGACCCACCCCGGACGCTGGAGGAATGCAAGGAGCGCGACGCCCACTTCTCGCGACCCTTGTTCGTGACGGCCCGCTTCGTGAACCGCAAGACCGGTGAGATCAAGGAACAGCAGGTATTCCTGGGCGATTTCCCGATCATGACGGAAAATGGCGTGTTCATCATCAACGGTACCGAGCGCGTGGTGGTCAGCCAGCTGGTCCGCTCACCCGGTGTGTATTTCGACAGCACGCCCGACAAGACCTCTGATCGTGAGATCTTCACCACCAAGCTCATCCCCGGTCGGGGCGCCTGGCTGGAGTTCGATACGGACAAACGCGACACGATCGGCGTGCGGGTGGACCGGAAACGCCGCCAGTACGTCAGCGCCTTCCTGCGCGCCCTCGGTATCGCAGAAACGGACCAAGAGATCCTTGACCTGTTCAACGGCGCCGAGTCAATCCGCAACACGCTGGCGCGCGACACCGCGGCCGACAAAGAAGAGGCGCTGATGGATCTGTACCGCAAGTTGCGGCCCGGGGAGCCCACCACGGTCGAGTCGGCCCGCGGGTTGATCCAGACCCTCTTCAGGAACCCCAAGCGTTACGACCTCACGCGGGTCGGTCGCTACAAGATGAATCAGAAGTTCGGTTGGCCGATTCCGGCAACGTACGACCCCGAACAGCAGGGTCTCCTCACCAACGACGACATCCTCGACTCGATCCGCTACCTGGTGCACCTTCACGCCGGTGCGCGGACGTTCGTCACGTCGGCGGGCACCGAGGTACCGGTGCAGACGGACGATATCGATCACTTCGGCAACCGTCGCATCCGAACGGTCGGCGAACTGATCCAGAATCAAGTGCGGGTAGGCTTGACTCGTCTCGAGCGGGTGGTGCGCGAGCGCATGACTACCCAGGATCCCGAGTCGATCACCCCGCAGAGCCTGATCAACATCCGTCCGGTGGTGTCCGCCATCAACGAGTTCTTCGGCTCCAGCCAGCTCAGCCAGTTCATGGACCAACCAAATCCTCTGGCCGGCCTGACCCACCGGCGCCGTCTCTCGGCGCTCGGTCCGGGTGGTCTCTCCCGCGAGCGGGCCGGGTTCGAGGTCCGCGACGTTCACCCGTCGCACTACGGTCGGATGTGCCCGATCGAGACACCGGAGGGTCCCAACATCGGGCTGATGGGCTCGCTGGCGACCTTCGCTCGTGTCAATCGGTACGGATTCATCGAGACGCCCTACCGCAAGGTCGAGAATGGCACGGTGACCACCAAGGTGGATTACCTGACCGCCAGCGAAGAAGAGCGATTCGTGATTGCCCAGGCCAACGCTCCGTTGAAGGCGGACGGGTCGTTCCTCAACGACCGGGTGCTGGTGCGGACGGCCGGTGGTGGCGGCGAGATCGACCAGGTGCCGCCGCAAGAAGTCGATTACATGGATGTGTCGCCGAAACAGATCGTATCGGTCGCAACCGCCCTCATTCCGTTCCTCGAGCACGACGATGCCAACCGGGCGCTCATGGGTTCCAACATGCAGCGCCAGGCCGTTCCGCTCCTGAGGTCCGATGCCCCCCTGGTCGGGACGGGAGTGGAAGCCCGGGCGGCCAAGGACTCGGGTGACATGATAATCAGCACCGTCACCGGCGAGGTTGTCGACGTTGACGGAGACAGCATCGTCGTCAAGGAGACGGGCACCAACGCCAAGCACACCTTTGCCGTGCAAAAATTCGTCCGCTCTAATCAGGGCACGTGCATGAACCAGAAGGCCCTGGCGCGGATCGGGGACAAAGTGACGAAGGGCGACGTGCTGGGCGATGGGCACAGTACGGACCGGGGGGAATTGGCTCTCGGCCGCAACCTGCTGGTCGCATTCATGCCGTGGGAAGGCCACAACTACGAGGACGCCATCATCATCTCCGAGCGGCTGGTCAAAGACGACGTGCTGACCTCGATTCACATCGAGGAGCACGAGATCGAGGCTCGGGACACCAAACTCGGCGCTGAAGAGATCACTCGCGACATTCCGAACGTCGCCGAGGAAGTCCTCCACGACCTCGACGAAAACGGCATCATCCGCATCGGAGCCGAAGTCGGTCCGGGCGACTACCTGGTAGGCAAGGTCACCCCGAAGGGCGAGACCGAGCTGACTCCTGAGGAGCGTCTGCTACGGGCGATCTTCGGAGAGAAGGCGCGGGAAGTTCGTGACACTTCGCTCAAGGTGCCGCACGGCGAGGCCGGCAAGGTCACAGACGTGAAGGTGTTGCGCCGTTCCGAAGGCTATGACCTCAAACCGGGTGTCAATGAGCTCGTTCGGGTCCACGTCGCACAGCAGCGCAAGATTTCAGAAGGCGATAAGCTCGCCGGCCGGCACGGGAACAAGGGGGTCATCGCCAAGATCCTGCCCGAAGAAGATGTGCCGTTCATGGAGGACGGGACGCCGGTCGACATCATCCTGTCGCCGTTGGGTGTGCCCTCTCGAATGAACCTCGGCCAGGTGCTCGAGACGCATCTCGGGTGGGCGGCCGCCCAGGGATGGACTCCCTTTGAGTCGGACAGCCCGGCGGCCGTTGGGGCAGGGCCGTGGACCCGCGTGGCGACGCCGGTGTTCGACGGTGCCCGCGAGGGGGAAATCGCCGACGTTCTTGCTCACAGCCTCCCCAACCGGGACGGCGACCAGCTGGTCGACGGGACCGGAAAGGCGCTCCTCTATGACGGACGGAGCGGCCTGCCGTTCGACACCCGCATAACGGTCGGGCAG
The DNA here is from genome assembly GCA_035282865.1 of Acidimicrobiia bacterium. Classification (GTDB taxonomy): domain Bacteria; phylum Actinomycetota; class Acidimicrobiia; order Spongiisociales; family UBA4744; genus UBA4744. The sequence continues at coordinate 9,642 of DATEVB010000056.1, forward strand.
ATCTACATCTTGAAACTCGTCCACCTGGTGGACGACAAGATTCATGCACGGTCCACCGGCCCGTACTCGATGATCACCCAGCAACCGCTCGGTGGTAAGGCTCAGTTCGGCGGCCAGCGCTTTGGTGAGATGGAAGTCTGGGCCCTCGAGGCGTACGGCGCAGCCTATGCCCTCCAGGAGTTGCTTACCATCAAATCCGACGACGTGGCCGGCCGCGTGAAGGTCTACGAGGCCATCGTCAAGGGTGAGAACATTCCCGAGCCCGGAATACCGGAGTCTTTCAAAGTACTGGTCAAGGAAATGCAGAGCCTTTGCCTCAACGTCGAGATGCTCTCGGCCGGTGAGGAAATCGAACTGCGTGAGCTCGACGAGGACGTGTTCCGCACGGCGGAATCGCTCGGAATCGATCTCTCCCGGCCCGAGCGCCGGGAATCGGAAATCGACGCATAACCACAAACAACTGACGGCCATCACCACCTGGAAGGAGCGCCGTGCATCAGCTCTTCGATGAACTGAAGATCAGCCTCGCCACATCCGATCAGATTCGCGCCTGGTCGTATGGCGAGGTAAAGAAGCCCGAGACGATCAACTACCGGACCCTGAAGCCGGAAAAGGATGGGCTGTTCGACGAGCGGATCTTTGGCCCGCAAAAGGATTGGGAGTGCTACTGCGGCAAGTACAAGCGGATCCGCTACCGCGGCATCGTATGTGAGCGGTGCGGCGTTGAAGTGACACGGGCCAAGGTCCGTCGCGAGAGGATGGGACACATCGAGCTCGCCGCCCCGGTCACGCACATCTGGTTCTTCAAGGGCGTCCCGAGTCGTCTCGGGTACCTATTGGACATGTCTCCGAAGGAACTCGAGAAGGTCATCTACTTCGCGGCATATCTGATCACCCACGTCGAGCACGAAAAGCGCCAGAAAGATCTGCCCGAACTCGAAGAGAACTTGCACGCGGAAATCCAGGTCATCCGTGAGGAGTTCGATGGGTGGAAGGCGGGTCGTTTGGAGCGACTGGAGCAGGAGCTCACCCAGATGGAAGAGGGTGGCGCTAAAGCGCATGAGATCTCCGCCCGCCGGCGTGAGGTAGAGCGGGAGATCCGGGAGCGTGAGGATAGGGCCGAGCGGGAAGCCGATCTGGTGGAAGAGGCCTTCGACACCTTCCGGGCGATGGAACCAAAGAAGCTCATCGAGTCCGAGCCATTGTGGCGCCAGATAGTGGATCGCTACGACGCCTACTACTCCGGTGGGATGGGCGCCGAGTCGATCAAGGATCTCCTCATCCGTCTCGACCTCGATGCCGAGATGGAACGCCTGCAGGAGGATCTCGAGGCTAATTCGGCGCAGAAGCGGCAGCGGGCCACCCAGCGGCTCAAGGTCGTGAAGCCTTTCTGGGAGGGGAACAACTCCCCTCAAGCGATGATCCTGGATACGGTGCCGGTGATCCCACCGGAGTTGCGTCCGATGGTCCAGCTCGATGGCGGTCGTTTTGCGACCTCCGACTTGAACGATCTCTATCGCCGGGTCATCAACCGTAACAACCGTCTCAAGCGACTGCTCGACCTGGGAGCTCCGGAGATCATCGTCAACAACGAGAAGCGCATGCTGCAAGAAGCGGTCGACGCGCTCTTCGACAACGGTCGGCGCGGCCGGGCGGTTACCGGCCCCGGAAACCGGGCCCTCAAGTCTCTGTCCGACATGCTGAAGGGGAAGCAAGGGCGGTTCCGCCAGAACCTGCTTGGCAAGCGGGTGGACTACTCGGGGCGTTCGGTGATCGTGGTCGGCCCGCAACTGAAGCTGCACCAGTGCGGCCTGCCGAAGGTCATGGCTTTGGAGCTGTTCAAGCCCTTCGTCATGAAACGTCTCGTCGACAAAGACGTGGCCCAGAACATCAAGTCTGCCAAGCGGATGGTCGAGCGGCAGCGTCCGCAAGTGTGGGACATCCTGGCCGATGTAATCCAAGAGCACCCGGTGCTTCTCAACCGGGCACCGACGTTGCACCGTCTGGGCATTCAGGCGTTTGAACCCGTCCTGGTCGAGGGCAAGGCCATTCAGATCCATCCGCTGGTTTGCGAGGCGTTCAACGCAGACTTCGACGGGGATCAGATGGCCGTGCATCTCCCCCTGTCGGCGGAAGCCCAGGCTGAAGCTCGCGTGTTGATGCTGTCTGCCAACAACGTCTTGTCGCCGGCCAGTGGGCGGCCGATCGTCACGCCGAGCCAGGATATGGTCATCGGCGTGTACTACCTGTCTGAATTGGTTGAGGATGCCAAGGGGGCCGGCCGATACTTCTCTGATGTCGATGAGGCCTTCATGGCCTACGAGACTGGAGACCTCTCGTTGCATGCTCCCGTCAAGATCAGAGTCGGCGAACTGGCCGGCTCGGCGGAGATGCATGACGATCTGGCTCGCTCCCTGCGCGGGCTGATCACCGACGAGCCTGTCGACGGTACCAAGACATTCGAAACTACCGTCGGTCGTGCGGTGCTCAACCAGGCTTTCCCCAAGGACTTTCCTTACGTGAATGCGGTGATATTCAAGTCGGACGTGCGCCGATTGATCGAGGAGATCATCGAACGGTACAACAAGAGCGAAGTCCAGGTGGTGCTCGATGCAATCAAGTCCCTTGGTTTCCACTACGCCACCAAGGCCGGCCTGACCATCGGTCTGGATGATGTGAAGACGCCGGCCAACAAGGCTGAGATCCTCGAGGAATTCGAAGCACGGGCCGACAAGGTTCACGACCAGTACCAGAAGGGCATCATCACCGACGATGAGCGCCGCCAGGAGCTGATCGAGATCTGGACCGAGGCTACCGACCGGGTCAAAGACGCGATGGAGATCACGCTCAAGGCAGAGAAGTTCAATCCCATCGACATGATGATCCGTTCGGGTGCTCGTGGAAACATCATGCAGGCCCGTCAGATTGCCGGAATGCGCGGTCTGGTCGCCAACCCGAAGGGTGACATCATCCCCCGACCGATCATCTCGAACTTCCGCGAGGGTCTGTCGGTTCTCGAGTACTTCATCTCGACGCACGGCGCCCGCAAAGGTCTGGCCGACACGGCATTGCGCACGGCCGACTCCGGTTACCTGACGCGGCGTCTCGTCGACGTCAGCCAGGAAGTCATCATCAAGGAAGAAGACTGCGGGACGGATCGCGGTATTCACCTCACGATCCGGCGCGATGGGCGACCCATCCGCAACCTGCGGAGCAGGGTCTTTGGCCGCATTCTGGCCGACGACGTCAAGATCGATCGAAAGCTGGTCGAGACGTATGACGGCGTGAAACTCCGGGCCGGGACCTTGATAGGTCGACCCGAACAGCTGGCGCTGGAGCTGGCCGAGGGAGTCGAAACCATCCGCGTGCGGTCGGTGCTCACGTGTGACGCGCCTATCGGGGTGTGTGCCGTGTGCTACGGGGTGAGCCTGGCGACCGGCAAGCCGGTCGAGATGGGTGAAGCCGTTGGCATCGTGGCTGCCCAGTCGATCGGCGAACCCGGAACGCAGCTCACCATGCGGACCTTCCATACCGGTGGGGTTGCCGGCGAGGACATCACCCACGGTCTGCCCCGGGTGGTAGAGCTCTTCGAGGCTCGCGCCCCCAAGGGCAAAGCCGTGCTCTCGGAATCGGGCGGAGTCGTTCGCGTCGAAGAAGAAGAGGGTGGTGGGCGCAAGGTCGTGGTTTCCGACAAGGATGGCGAGGCGGAGTACAAGGTTTCCCGCCGGGCCCGCTTACGGGTACACGACGGCGACGTCATCGATCCTGGTACTGCGCTGACCGAGGGTCCCCTCGACCCCAAGGAGGTCCTCGAGGTGCAGGGTGTTCGGGCCGCCCAGCAGTATCTGGTCGACCAGGTACAGGAGGTGTATCGATCCCAGGGAGTGGACATCCACGACAAGCACATCGAGCTCATCGTGCGGCAGATGTTACGCCGCGTACGGATTGTCAATGCCCACGATTCGGAGTACCTGCCGGCCGAGCTGGTGGATGAGAAGCGGTTCCGGGAGGCCAACAAGGCGCTGGTGTCGGATGGCAGGATTCCTGCTGAAGGCCGACCGGAGCTCATGGGTATCACCAAGGCCTCTTTGGCAACGGATTCGTGGCTGTCGGCCGCCTCCTTCCAGGAGACCACCCGGGTGCTCACCGAAGCTGCTATTCAGGGCAAGTCCGATTTCATGGTCGGCCTGAAGGAGAACGTCATCATCGGCAAGCTGATCCCGGCCGGGACCGGAGCAGAGGCCTATCAGTCGCTGCAGCCGATACTGCCCGATGCAGCGGCCATTTCGGCCTTGGGGATCTTCGGGGAGAGCAGCAGCGAACGGGAACAGGATTCCCTTCCGGCCAACCCGGCCGAGTGGCTTGCGTCGTTGGGTAGGCAGGACGACGTTACGGTCGACCTGGCCGAGACCGTCGTCGAAGACGACTAAGAGAAAAAGAGAGCCCCGGGTCACGCCGGGGCTCTCTTTTGATGTTCGTCTCTCGTACCCGGTTCCTCGCCGGCTGCCGGTTAGTCCGACTCGAACACGGTTCCGATGGCAGCGGGTGGTTCGCCGGCGAACACGGCTCGTAGCGCCGGGAACCGGTCGGTCAACCTCCTCAGCCAGTCGCTGTAGACGATCACGAGAGTGAAGATCATCAGCGGGAACGGGATGGTGGGGAGGATCTGGGCAATTCCCGGCAGAGACTCCTGGAGCAGTTGGGCCAGGGTGAGCAGTCCGGCGAAGAGGTAGGCTCCGGCGGCCGCCCGGATGGGTTGCCATCCACCGAAAATAACGATGGCGAGTGCGATCCAACCGAGGTTGCGGGTGTGCTGAAAAGACCAGCCCAGCTTCACTGCCAGTGAGTACGAAGCTCCGGCCACTCCCACCAGGGATCCTCCGATCGCCGCGTACAGATAGCGCAACCGGTTGACCGGTACGCCTCGGGCGTGGGCGGCTTCGGGTCGTTCCCCGACTCCCTGCAACTCGAGACCCGGCCGGGTGCGGAACATGAAGTAGTACGCCGCTATCACTACCACGAAGCTGGTGTAGACGACCAGGTTCTGATCGAAAAGGAGTGGGCCGAGCCCGGGGATGTCTTCCAATAGGGGAATGGGGAGCGCCTGCACCGAAGGTCCCGGGATCCGTACATACGCATCCCCCAGGAAGGTGCTCAGGTCCGTACACAGCTGGAAGAGCACGAAACCGACGGCGACCTGGTTCAGCTTGAGGGAGATGCTGGAGAAGGCGACCAGCAATGCGACCAGCATTCCGACGCTGCCGGCGGCGAGGAATCCCCACAGAAGGCTGTTGGTTTCGAAGGAAACCGCGAAGCCGGTCATGGCCGCCAACATCAGGCTGCCTTCGAGGGAGAGGTTGATGATCCCGGCTTTCTCGGTGATGGTTTCGCCGACCACCGCGAACACCAGGGGAGCAGCGGCCGCAATCAACGAATGCAGCTCGTTCACGCGGCTGTCCTCTCGCTCCGGGCTGCGTCCGCCCGAGCACTCCGGCGAGCCTGCCAACCGCCGGCCAGGAGAACGAACAGGACCAGAACGCTTCGGAGGATTCCGCCCAGTGACGCGTCAAGTCCCAACTGGAGGGGTAACTGGGAGGCTCCGACCGCCACGATGGCGAAGAAGAATGCCAGGGGGGCGATCCACTTCGCCTGGTAGGCCGCCAGCAGGACGATGAGGATGCCCAGATAGCCGTGGCCACCACTCGGACCCGGTACGAGCTTGTGATAGAAGCCAGTCACCCGGATGGCACCGGCGATTCCCGCCAGGCCACCACCCAATGCAAAAGCGGTCAAGAGGTACCGGGCGTTGGCGATTCCGAACAGGGCAGAACTCTGCAGGTTCTGGCCAACCGCTTTGAGACGGAGCCCGAAGCGGGTCCCCCGGAGCAGTACGTAGACGATGACCAACGCGAGCACCGCCACGATGATCGCTACCAGCGAAACCCGCAGGTTTCCGAGGGTTGGAAGCCAAGCGTTGCCGGGGAAGGGGTCGGTGCCCCCGGTCGAAGCGGCTCCCGCCCGCTGCCAGGGCCCGATGATCAGGTAGGTGGAAAGGCTGATCGCCACGAAGGTCAGACCGAGACCGCCGAAGATTTCGTTGACTCTTCCTTTGACTTTGAGCATCCCGGCCAGAGCGGCCCACAGGGCTCCACCGACGAACCCGGCCATGAGCACGAGAAGGATCATCACTGCCGGTGGCGCGCTCATCTCCCGGGCCACGAAGGAAGCGGCAATCGCGCCGGCGATCATCTGGCCCTCGACGCCGATGTTCCACAACCCGGCGGTGAACGTGATGGCCAGGCCGGCCGCGGCCAGCGACAGCGTGGTCCAGGCGGTGAGGGTGTCGCCAATCCGGGCGGCGCTGCCCACCGCCCCGCTCACCATGGCATTCAGCGCGGCCCCCGGCGATTCGCCTACCAACACCAGAAGGATCACGGCGAAGGCGAGCGCCCCGAGGATCGGTGCCAGGAAACGGACCGCCGGCCGGAAGATAGTCATTGTGACTCCTTCACCTTGCCGCCGATCAAGAATCCCAGTTCTTCAACGTCGGTTCCATCGACGTTCAAATCCGCGATCATCCTTCCCGCAAAGAACACCAATATTCGATTGCCGTACCGGAGCAACTCGTCGAGGTCGGCGGACGCAAACATGATGGCCGTTCCATGCTCGCGGCGAGCGAGCAGCTGGCTCCACACCCAATTGGCCGATCCGATATCTAGTCCACGAGTGGGGTGTTCCATGAGCAGGAGACGAAGCGCCGGGCGCAACATCGCCAGCAGCAAGCGCTGTTGATTGCCGCCCGACAGTTCGTCGGCGGTCGACGATGGGCGGCCCTTGATGAAGTTCTCCGCGATGGTGCTGGATGCTTTCTTCTCCTCTGTGTCCCAATCGACGAAGAAGGGCGTGTGAGGCTCGCTCAAGATGAGATGTTCGGTGAGGGTCAGCCCGGTGATGAGGCCCTCTTCGAGGCGCCCGGCCGGAAGGTACTGAAGCCCCGCTTCGAGCCTTTCTGCATAGGGCTCATTGGTCACGTCTCGATCCTCGAGCACGATCGACCCACCGGCGGCCCGCTGCAGTCCGGAGCACGCCCTCAGCAACGTCCGCTGGCCACTGCCCTCCAACCCGGCCAGGCCGATGACCTCACCGGCTTTCACCTCCAGGTTGAGGTCTTCGATCGACAACAGGGTCTCGTGGACCGTGAGATTCTGAATCGAGAGCAGCGGCCCACCGAGAGCGATCGATGATCGTCCTTCGATCTCGATTGGTTCGCCGAACATCATCTCGACGAGTTGTTCGGCCGGACCGGGCATTTCGAGATGTCCGACCACCCGACCGCTTCGCATCACCGTTACTCGCTCACACAATTCTTCGACCTCTTTGAGTTTGTGGGAGACGAAGATCACGCTCATTCCCGCCGCGGCCAGCGCTCGCAGGGTTTCGAATAGTTTCACCCGTTGTGTGGCGGAGATGCCGGTGGTTGGTTCGTCGAGCACCAGCACCCGGGCGCCGAGCCAGAGCAGGCGCACGATCTCGAGTTGCTGGCGCTCGCCGACTGTGAGGGATCTGACCAGCGAGCCGGGATCGAGATCGAATCCGAACCGCTCGGACATTTGTGCCAGTTCCCGGCGCGCCTCGCGCCGATCGATCCTGATTGATCCCGGGCTGGCCAATAACAGGTTGTCGACCACCGACAACGGCAGGAACACGAGGGGATCCTGGTGCAGCATGCCGATTCCGTGTGCAATTGCGTCCCGTGGAGAAGAGGGCTGGATGCGTTCGCCGTCGAGAACGATTTCTCCGGCATCCGGCGCGTAGAAGCCCGACAGGATCTTCATCAGGGTCGACTTGCCGGCGCCGTTTTCGCCCAGCAGACCATGAAGTGTGCCGCCCTCGACGGTCAGCGATATTCCGTCGTTGGCGCGCACCGGGCCGAAGTGTTTATGGATGTCTCGAAGTTCGAGGCTCATCGAAGGTGCAGGTTAGATGATCTGCCGGGCGCGGTATGGGGAGGGGAGTGTGTCCCCTCCCCATACTGAAACCGAGGTCGTCTATGGGTTGCTGGCTCCCGTGATACCGTCCAGCAGTTGTGGCGTGTACCAGATCTGCAGCTCGGTGGCCTTCTCCCCGTCCCCGAGATACTGGGTCCCGTCCTGGAAACTGAGTGGACCGACAAACAGGTCGATGTCGCCGCTGGCGAGGCCGGCAATGAAGCCGGCGAGTGTTTCGGCATTGTCTGTTGAGAGGGCCGGGCCGTTGACCCAACCGACACCCCCGTCCTCCCGGTCGGTGAGGTCGTCCCAGTTGGGGCCGACCCAGTCCCACGTCGCCTCGAACGTGCCGTTCATGGCGGCTGAAATGAGGTCGAGGTAGGAAGGGCCCCAGTTGAAGTAGGGCACACCCAGGCACACTTCGGGTTTTTCGTCGCAGGCTCCGTAGAAGTCGTAAGCGACATTCCAGACTTCCTCACCGGCGTCGTGGCGCTGTCCTGCAACGATCAGCCCCTCTGTGGTGTCCGTGCCGGATATGACGACGTCGGCTCCTGCATCAAAGAATCCGTTGGCAACCTGGGTTGGGTCGAGGGTCACTCCCGGGATGTTGAACCAGAATCCGATCCAGGTGACTTCGAAGTCCAATGGGTCTGTCTCACCCCGGTACTCCTCCCAGCAGTATTTCGCTCCCAGGTAGGCAGAGTTGACAAACCGGCGTGTCTCGTCGTTGATCAGTGGGCCGAGGTAGCCGATTGACCCGGTCTGGGTGGTGAGCGCGGCGGCGCAGCCGGCAATCATCTTCCCGTACTCCAACTGCGTCATCACGTTGCCGAGGTTGTCGAGCCCGGCGAAGTCCTTGCCTTCGGTCCATGCGCTGTCACCCGATACCCAGACCATCGGGACATCCGGGTTGGCTGCGGCGGCCAGCAAGATCCCATCCTTCATGTCATCGGACGTGGCAAAGATCATCTGGGCGCCCTGGTCGATCATGTCTTGTGCCACCTGATCGACCCCCTTGTCGGGGAGATCGGCGACGTTCACCTTGTCGAGGAAGATCATCTCGGCCCCGGTCTTCTCTTCGACGTACTTTCCCGCTTCGAAGTGGGCCTGGCTCCATCCGTGGTCGTCGGACGGACCGACCAGGATCACGCCGAACACGAACGGCTCGTCGGACGGAGGCGTTGTGGTGGTTGTTTCGCCGGTTTCATCGGCACACGCTGCCGCGATGAGTGCCAGCACCATCATTATGAGCAAGAGTCGAGATGTTCCTGCGCGCTTTCGCATGGATGGGTCCTCCTTCATTGTCCCGATCATGCTTTCTGTTACTCCGATGATGCCAGCACTCTACGCCAATCCTCAGGGCCGATTAGCCCGAGGGACGAGAAGAACGTCCCGAGTTGCCGGCTGGTACGCGGTGGTAGCCTCGAAGGCAGGCAACACGAAGGGAGACACCTGTGGCGGACATGAGATCGTTCGTTGAAGGAGTACCAAAGGCCGAGCTCCATCTCCATCTGGAGGGCACGCTCGAGCCGGACCTCAGGTTTGAGCTGGCCGAACGCAATGCGGTCGAGATCCCATTCGCCACAGTTGAAGATGTCAGAGCCAGCTACGTTTTCCACGATCTGACTTCGTTTCTCGTCGGCTACTACGACGGGATGAAGGTCTTGCTGAAAGAACAGGACTTCTACGACCTCGCCATGGCCTATTTCCGCAAGGCACATTCCCAGAACGTCGTCTACGCCGAGCCATTCTTTGATCCCCAAGCCCACACCTCGCGCGGAGTTCCCTTCGAGGCGATAATCACCGGAATCCACCGGGCGCAGGTCGACGCAGAACGCCAACTGGGCATGAAGACCCAGCTCATCATGTGTTTCCTCCGGGACATGTCCGCGGCATCGGCGATGGAGACTCTCGAAGCGTCACTTCCCTTCAAGGGTTGGATCATCGGTGTTGGCCTCGATTCCGATGAGCGAGGCAATCCCCCCACGAAGTTCAAAGATGTTTTCGCTCGTGCCCGCCGGGAGGGGTACCGCCTCACCATGCACTGCGATGTGAATCAAGAAGACTCGGTCCAGCACATCTGGCAAGCCCTCGATGAGATCGGTGTCGAGCGGATCGACCATGGCGTCAACTCGCTCGAAGATGAGGCACTCATTGAAGAGATCAAGGCGCGAGGCCTTGCCTTGACGGTGTGCCCCATCTCGAATCGGTACGTGACCGGGAGCCTGACCGTCGACGAAATCAAGACCATGCTCGAAAAGGGCATGCGGGTGATGATCAATTCCGACGACCCCTCGTACATGCAGGCTTATCTGAATGAGAATCTGCTCGAGTTGGTGGAGGTCGGAGGGTTTACACGGGCTCAGATCGCTCAACTGGCCAAGAACTCGTTCCTGGCGACCTGGCTCTCTGAAGACGAAAAGGCCGACTACACGGCCAAAGTCGACGCCTACGCCGGTTGAGGCAGCCCGCGTTACCCGGTCGCGTTGAGGTTCCCGGGTGGAGCACCTCCCACGGACCCGGCTTCGGGTTTGCCTCGACCATGAAGGCAAATCCGACGCCGCCTTCACCGGCCACCGGCTACTTGGCTACCGTTTCCGCTTTGCATCAAATCCCGGTCGCGCATATACTTCCGACTCGGTTTTCCGCCATGTCTCTGTGTGTCCTGGAGGCGCTACGGTGCCGTCCGGGGTGAATGGCGTGGCTGGATAGGTGCCGTCGCCTGCTGGTGACCGTACCATTCCGTCTGTAAATACCCGGACCCGGAAGTGGGTTGGGGGTGTGTCGAAGAGAAGAGAGAAGGGTCTGTGCCGACCGTTCAGCAGCTGATCCGCCAGGGTCGGAAGCCGAAGCCGAAGAAGGAGAAGACGCCTGGTCTGGCAGGTGCGCCGCAGCGCCGTGGTGTCTGCACCCGCGTGTATACGATTACACCCAAGAAGCCCAACTCGGCGTTACGCAAGGTCGCTCGCATCCGTCTCTCCTCAGGGATCGAAGTGACGGCGTACATTCCCGGCGAAGGTCACAACCTCCAGGAGCACTCGATCGTCCTGGTCCGCGGTGGCCGTGTGAAGGATCTGCCGGGTGTTCGCTACAAGGTCATCCGAGGCACGCTGGACGCGGCCGGGGTATCCGGTCGGCGGCAGGCTCGCTCTCGTTACGGAACGAAGAAGGAGTCCTGATGCGGCGTGGACCGGCGCCCAAGCGCCTCATCGAACCAGATGCGGTCTACCGCAGCCTGCTGGTCAGCCAGGTGATCAACAAGGTGCTGCTGGACGGCAAGAAGGAGACCGCCCGCTCGATCGTCTACGGCGCCCTCGAAATCGTCGAACGCCGGGTCGGGCAGGATCCCCTCACGGTCTTGAAACGAGCCATCGACAACATTCGGCCCCAAGTCGAGGTTCGCTCACGGCGCGTCGGCGGCTCCTCCTACCAGGTGCCCGTCGAGGTTCGGCCGCGACGCGCCAACTCGCTCGCCATTCGTTGGCTGGTCAATTTCGCTCGCAAGCGCAAGGAAAACACGATGGAAGAGCGTTTGGCCAATGAGATTCTCGATGCCAGCAACAACACCGGTACCGCTGTGAGGCGCCGGGAGGACATCCACAAGATGGCGGAATCGAATAAGGCGTTTGCGCACTACCGCTGGTAGCCGTCCTACCTGACAACCGCATAGCGACTGAGGAAGAAATGAGCAACGGAAAGAGCAACGATGCGCTGACGCACCTGCGTCAGTACCCGCTCAGCCGGACCCGGAACATCGGGATCATGGCGCACATCGACGCGGGCAAAACGACGCTCACCGAACGCATCCTCTACTACACCGGCAAGACTTACAAGCTCGGTGAAGTCCACGAAGGCGCCGCCGTCATGGACTGGATGGAGCAGGAACAGGAGCGCGGCATCACTATTACCTCAGCCGCTACCACCGCCGGATGGCGTGATCACTGGATCAACATCATCGACACCCCGGGCCACGTCGACTTCACCGTCGAGGTGGAGCGCAGTCTGCGAGTGCTGGACGGCGCCGTGGCGGTGTTCGATGCAGTGGCCGGAGTCGAGCCTCAGTCCGAGACGGTATGGCGTCAGGCCGACCGCTACAAGGTGCCCCGCATCTGCTACATCAACAAGATGGACCGGATCGGGGCCGACTTCTTTGCCGCGGTCGAGAGCATTCGCGTCCGACTCGAAGGCAACCCGGTTCCCATCCAGTTGCCGGTCGGGTCCGAAGCGGATTTTGAGGGCATCATCGACCTGGTGGAGATGAAAGCCCACATTTGGAAGGGCGACGACGGCAAGCTCTGGGAGACGATCGACATCCCGGAGAAATATCGCCAACAGGCCCACGAGTGGGAAGGGAAGATGCTCGAGGCGTGTGCCGACGTGGACGAGAAGCTCCTGGAGAAGTTCCTGGACGACGTCGAGATCTCGCCGGACGAGGTCCACGCGGCGGTTCGGACCGCCACCTTGGAGCGTCACTTCACACCGGTCTTGTGCGGCTCGGCCTTCAAGAACAAGGGCGTGCAGCCGTTGCTCGACGCGGTCGTTCACTACCTGCCGAGTCCGGCCGACCTGCCCCCCGTCCGGGGATTCAAACCGGGCGACGAGGACATCGTTCTCGAGCGGGCCGCAGACGACACCGAACCTTTCACCGCCCTGGCCTTCAATATCATGAGCGACCCCCACGTCGGCAAGCTGACCTATTTCCGGGTGTATGCAGGCCAGGCAGCCAAGGGCGATCAGATCTACAACGTGTCGTCGGCCAAGAAGGAGCGCCTTGGTCGGCTGCTGCGCATGCACGCCAACCATCGTGAGGATCTCGAGACGATCCACACCGGCGACATTGTGGCGGCAGTCGGGTTGAAGATGACCACCACCGGGGACACCCTCTCCGATTCCGCCCATCCTATTCAGCTGGAGTCCATGACCTTCCCCGCTCCGGTCATCTCTGTGGCGATCGAACCGAAGACCAAATCCGACCAGGACAAGCTGGGCGACGCACTCCGCCGGCTCTCCGAAGAAGACCCAACCTTCCTGGTACGAACCGATGAGGAGACCGGGCAAACCATCATTGCCGGGATGGGCGAACTCCACCTCGAAGTGCTCGTCGATCGGTTGGTTCGCGAGTTCAAGGTCGGAGCCAATGTGGGCCGACCGCAGGTCGCGTACCGGGAAACCATCAAGGGGCCGGTCAGCAAGGTCACCGCCAAATACGTTCGTCAGTCGGGCGGAAGAGGCCAATACGGGCACGTGGTCATCGATCTCGAGCCCACCGGCCCCGGCGGCGGGTATGAGTTCGTCGATCAGATCAAGGGCGGCAACGTCCCGCGCGAGTACATCCCTTCGGTGGATTCCGGCATCGAGGAGGCCCTCGATCAGGGCATCCTCGCCGGGTACCCCTTGGTGGACGTCCGGGCCATCCTCACCGACGGGTCGTACCACGAGGTCGATTCCTCGGAGATGGCATTTCGTATCGCCGGGTCGATAGCGTTACAGGAAGCCGCCAAACGAGCCGGTGTCAAGCTGCTCGAGCCGGTCATGGCGGTCGAGGTCGTCACGCCCGAGGAGTACATGGGCGACGTGATCGGCGACCTGTCGTCGCGGCGCGGCAAGATCGATGAGATGGGGCAGCGGGGCAACGCCCGGGTGGTCAACGCCCAGGTGCCCCTGGCCGAGATGTTCGGGTACGCCACCGACCTGAGGTCACGTACACAGGGAAGAGCGACTCACACAATGCAATTCCATTCCTACCAGGACGTTCCCGAATCGATCTCACAAGAGATCGTTGCCCGGGTCCGAGGCGAGTAACAGGAGGCTATCCCATGGCGAAGGCGAAGTTTGAGCGGACCAAGCCGCATGTGAATGTTGGGACGATGGGTCATATTGATCATGGGAAGACGACGTTGACGGCGGCGATTACGAAGGTTTTGCATGAGTCGAATGCTGCGGTGGCGTTTACGTCGTTTGATGAGATTGATAAGGCGCCGGAG
>DATEVB010000057.1:0-8991 GCA_035282865.1 Acidimicrobiia bacterium
TCGACAATCGACCAGCGCATCCAGGATGGCCTCTTCATGGGTGCGGTCGAACGGTCCGGGATCGATGATGAGCGCCTCGGCACCCGAGACGACCAGGTACGTATTAGTGCCGGGTCCCGTGAAAGGTCCAGGGTTGGGGGCGAGGATGCACTCAACTCTCACCATACGTTCGGCTTTCCCTGCAGGTCGAATGCGTTACCGAAGGCGTTGCGATCCAAGGTGCCCACCAGACTCGGGTGGATTCTTCTGGTGGCGGTGTCATCGGTGTGCTTCATCGTTGCATATTGTGTCACGGCCCGTCGGGCTGCGATTCGCCACAGGTGCAATCCCCGATTCCGACTCCGTGTGGGAAAAGGATCACCATGACACGCACCTCGAAGGTGCGCCGGCTCGGTGTGGCGATGCTCAACGTCGACCCCACCATCGTCAACGGCGCCATCCCATCCATCATCGACGACCTCGGGATCGAACTGATTGATGGGAGTGGATCAACCCCATCTACTGGCAGATTCTCACCGCGCTTCTCATCACGCTGGGACGCGTCGGCGACATCTCCGGTCGGAACCAACTCTTCCATGCCGGGTTGGTGACCCGGAAACGGGTCCGGATGAGGAGCGAGGATTCTTCAAACGCTCACCGCGGGCTGGGGTCGTCGTACCCGGCCTGGCCCGGCATCAGGATCTGGATCGATCCATTCTCACCAACCACCCGCTTCGGCTCGATCCGGGGAACCTGGTCCTGAGAACGGGCGAAGGCAACCGCTTCATCGGGCGTCTCGAATCGGGCCAGGGTGCGAAGGGTGAGGGCGGTGGGCGGGATCATGAACCATTCTTTTCGCCTGGCGCGCTGGAGGGCCTCGACCGGCGTTATCCAGGTGGCTTCGGTAACTTCGTGCTCATCGGCGCGGGCCCGGGTGCCCGGCGCCACTTCGGCGAGGAAGAACCGGGTGTCGAAGCGGCGGGGTTCGCCGGCAGGCGTGACCCAATTCGACAGATACGCCAGCCGGCTGCCGTCCAGGGTCCCGCCTGCCGCGATAAGTGCTTCGTAGAGGTCGGACCCGTGCAGACCGAGCAGGGCCGGATCGGGGGTGAACATCACCAGCACCCCCGCCTCTTCGGCAACTTCTCGCAAAGCGGCAGCCGCCCAGGGAAGCATCTCCGTGTCTTCCACGCCGCTCACCGCTTGCCGGGCGAGGTCGGAGTGATCGTCATCATCGACCGCCCCACCCGGGAACACATGAGCTCCGCCCACGAAAGCCGAGGTCGAAGCGCGGCGCACCATGAGCACTTCCATCCCGGCCGGCGCGTTTCGGAGGAGGCAAAGGGTGGAGGCGGGACGGATCACGACAAAGCGGCCCGCCGCGCCAGCAACCTCTTGCCACGGCGGCGCACCAGCTCACGAAAGGTCGGCACCATCAGCGCCAACCCAAGCGCGTCGGTGAGGAATCCGGGGGTGAGCAGCAGCGCGCCACCGACGAGCACCAGTGCACCGTGAGCGAGCTCCCGACCGGGGAAAATCCCCTGGTTCAGTTGGTTCCGTACCCGGGCGAGCAGGCTGAATCCCTGGCTGCGAACCAACGAGGCGCCCAGGATGCCGGTTGCCAAAATGGTGGCGAGGGTGGGGCCGAGCCCGATGCGATCCTCGACGGCGGCCAGCACCAGCAGTTCGACGACCGACACACCCACGAAGATGATGGGGAGGCTCATGCCGGGCAGGATACCTTCACCGGTATGCTGTCCCCATGCCGCTCCGTGATCTGCCGTCGGTCGACGCTCTTGTGCGCAGCCTCCCTGCCACCGGCCTCCCGCGATCTCTGGTTATCGAATCTGCCCGGACGGCCATTGCCGAGGCGAGGGAGCAGATCAGCCTGGGCAACGACGGCGATCCCCAGGCAATCGCCAGGAGGATGGTCGAGCATCTGGACGCAGGCCGGCCCCGGTCGGTCATCAACGCCACCGGAGTGCTGTTGCACACCAACCTGGGGCGGGCACCGCTCGCCGGAGAAGCAGCTGAGGCGGCTCTCTCGGCGGCCACGTCCTACGGCAACCTCGAATTCGACCTGGTGACCGGCAACCGCGGAGGAAGAGCCGGGTATGCGCGCGAGTTGGCCCGAACGTTGACGGGCGCCGAGGCCGCACTGGTGGTCAACAACAACGCCGCCGGTCTCTACCTGACCCTGGCGGCACTCGCCGCGGGTAGGCAGGTGCCGGTGTCGCGCGGTGAGTTGATCGAAATCGGCGGCTCTTACCGGCTCCCGGAATTGATGGATGCCACCGGGGCCACGATGGTCGAGGTCGGCACCACCAACCGGACCCACCTCTCTGATTTCGCCGCCGCCGTCACGGAAGAAACGGCCCTGCTGCTCAAGGTCCACACCTCCAACTATCGGGTGGTCGGCTTCACTGAGGAGGTCGATCTCCCGGCCATGGCGGAACTGGCCCACCGGCACAAACTGCCGCTGGTATTCGACGTTGGGAGCGGCCTGCTGGACGAGAACGTCCCGTGGTTGCCGGGTCCACCGCCCCGCTGGCTGGCCGGCGAGCCCGGAGTCCGCCAGACACTGGAGATTGGCACCGACCTGGTTCTGTTCTCCGGCGACAAGTTGCTCGGCGGGCCCCAGGCGGGAATCCTGGTCGGACGGGCCGACTTGATCGCACAGCTTGCCAAACACCCGGTCGCCCGAGCCGTCCGCTGCGACGGACCCACCCTGGCGGCGCTGTCGGCGACGCTCCAGATGTACGCAGACGGCCGCGGCATCGACATTCCCTTCTGGGCGATGGCAACGATCTCATCGGACGAGTTGCAGGCCCGGCTCGAGAGGTTGTTGACAGGGTCCGGCGCGGCCGGAGAGGTTCGGCCCGGCGAATCGGTTCCCGGAGCCGGCTCGGTGCCCGGGGCAACCATGCCATCGCCGGTGCTCGTGGTGCAGCTGCCCTCCGCCGATCTGCTGTGGGATCGGTTACTGATGTCCGACCCGCCTGTGATTGCCCGCCGGGAAGCCGGCGAGCTGGTCCTCGATCTACGCACCGTGCCGTCCCACCTGGACGACGTCCTCATCGGGGCGCTGCAGGCGGCATGCCGGTCGTAGGTACTGCAGGACACGTCGATCACGGCAAGTCGACTCTGGTCCGCGCCCTGACCGGTCGGGACCCCGACCGTTGGGAAGAAGAAAAACGGCGCGGACTCACGATCGACCTTGGGTTCGCCTGGACGACTCTGACGGACGGAACCGAGATCTCGTTCGTCGACGTACCCGGACACGAGCGGTTCATCAAGAACATGCTGGCCGGCTCCGAAGCCATCGACGTTGCGCTGTTCGTAGTCGCCGCCGACGAAGGGTGGATGCCACAATCCGAAGAACACCTGGCCGTCCTCCACCTCCTCGGCGTGCGCCGCGGCGTGGTGGCGGTCACCAAAGCCGATCGGGTCGACGACGAGTTGTTGGAATTCGTCAGGCTCGAGGTTGAGGAGAAGTTGGCCGGCACTTCGCTGGCGGGAGCGTCCATCATCCCGGTGTCCCCGGTGTCGAATCGGGGAATGGATGAGCTGCGGACCGCGCTCGGGACAGCCGTCCGGGAGATCCGTCCTTTGCTGGTGGATGTCGGTCGGCCCCGGCTGTGGGTCGATCGGTCGTTCACCATCACCGGGGCCGGCACGGTGGTCACCGGCACCCTCCTCGACGGCCCCCTGGCCACCGGGGATCAGCTCGAGATCTGGCCCGGCCGGTTGCCAGGCCGGGTGCGAGGTTTGCAGAGCCACGAGAAGGACCAGCCGCGGGTTGCCCCACACAACCGGGTGGCCGTCAACCTGGTCGGGCTGGAACGTGCCGAAGTCACCCGCGGAGCCATGTTGGGCCGCCCGAATGACTGGCATCCAACCAGCACCGTTCTGGTGCAGGTCGAAACCGCCCGCTACCTCGATGAGCCACTCACCAACCGCGGCGCCTACCACCTACACCTCGGCAGCGGCGCCTGGCCGGTCCGGTTGCGGGTGGTCGAGGGATCCGACCTGGAGGGTTCGGGACCGGCCATCCTGCAGTTGTCGAAACCACTCCCGCTCAAGATTGGCGACCGTTTCATCATTCGCGAGGTGGGTCGCCGGGCGGTGGTGGGAGGTGGCCGGGTCCTCGATCCCCACCCCATGACCACCCTCTCCGACGTCCGCCCTGCCGTGGGGAGATTGCGGGCGGTTGTCGCACACCCCGCCGATGAGCAGGCAACCGCCCTCCTGCAGGTGCGGGGCCGCGACTCTCTGGCCCGTCTCGCGGCCGATTCGGGCGGCGGGGTCCCGACGGGTGCGGTCGTTGCCGGACCGCTTGCCCTCTCGGAGGAGTCTGCAACCGGATTGTCTAAAGAAGCGGTGAAGACGGTCACGGCTTTTCACCGCGACAACCCCCTGCGTCCGGGCATACCGAAAGCGAGCCTGGCCAGCCGCCTGCAAGTCGATCCCGCCGTAATCGACGCTCTCGTCACTCCCTCCGCCCAACTGCGCGACGATGGTGCCACGATTGCGCTGGCGAGTTTCGGAGGAGCGCTCACCGGATTGCAGGAGAGGGCCTGGAAGACCCTGCGAGATACCCTCCTTGCGTCAGGGTTGGCGGTCCCCCGTATCAAGGAACTTGGTATCGATCGGGAGTTGTTGCACGCCCTGGTTCGTGAGGACAGAGTGGTACGGGTTGGTGACGACCTGGTCTATCTACCCGAGCAGATCGATGAGCTCATCGCCCGACTCAATGAGCTACCGGACCGTTTCACGGTTGCTGAATTCCGGGACACCTACGGGTTCTCGCGCAAGTACGCGGTCCCCCTGCTGGAATACCTCGACGGCCGGAGAGTGACCATCCGGGACGGGGATGTCAGGAGTGTGCGGCCGACACCCTGAACGGGTGCCCTTGGAGCTCCACCGTCAGGCGGTCTGAACCTGGAATTCCCGGCGCTCGACCTCAGTCAAGCCCCCCCAGATACCGTACGGCTCGCGAATGGCGACGGCCGACTGCAAACAATCCACCTTCACCGGACATGCTTTGCAGATGGCCTTGGCCCGAATCTCACGCCGCTCGCGTTCGTCCTTGCGCTCGAAGGTACTGGGAGGGAAAAAGAGATGAGAATGATTCCCCCTACAGAGCGCTCGTGGCTCCCAGCTGCCTGCTGCAGGCGTCAACACGATCAGTCCTCCTCCTCCAACGAGCGCGCAAAACTTACCAGTGGGTCTCGAACCTCGCCAGGAAAAAAAAGGGAACTGAGAAAAAAGTTTTCGGTACCCGTCCGGGGTCGATGAGCCGGCTGCGGTCCGTCCGACTCGGGTTTTCAACCCGTGGGCGGGGAGACCGGGTCGACCTCGAGCACCAGACCTCGAATACCCGTCACCGTCACCGAATCGCCCGAAGTGATCCCGGCTTCGCGATGCGCTTGGGCCCGCCAGCGGGCACCAGCGATCTCGACCGTCCCCTCGGGACCCAGGTCGGTGACCGCCGTCCCGGTACTGCCGATCAGATGATCCCGCCCAATGGTGCCCGTCGAGAATCGTGAGCGGGCCACCACCGGCATGGCGATCAGGTAAAAGAAGATCGCCGCCAGAACGGTGAGCCCGACACCCCAGGGCGACGGCGTGATTTGGGGCGCGGCCTTCGTGAGGAAGAGTCCGCCGGCCACCAGCGCTCCCGTGGCCAGAATGCTGAGGATCCCGAAGGAGCGGCGCTGAAACTCTGCCGTGTACACGAGCAACCCGAGACCGATGAGGACCAGCGCCCACCACCGGACGGGAAGCACCGCCAGGCCGTAGCCGGCAATCAGCAGAGAGATGACCCCGGTGGCAGCAGCTAACCCGGGTCCTATGGCATAGAACTCGAACGCCGCCAACGTGAGGCCCATCACCAGGAAGAAGAAGGCGGCCTCCGGCTGAACCGACAGGCGAAGCAACCGCGTGAAGAGCCCGGGTTCGTGGAAACGCACCTGGGCGGTCGGCACCATCCGGACCGCACCACCTTCGCCGGTCTCCTCACGGGCCGTACTCAAGGTGGAGGTGCCTAACTGTGAATGGACTTGTTGTCCGTTGAGCCAGACGACTACCTGCCCGATGGAGGGAAGCGCCGCGTCGACCAGGCCGGGGATCGCTTCGTGCACGGTGACCGTGTCCTCGAGCATCGCCAACGACGGGACCCCGGCCCCGATGACTATGCCGCCCTTGGAGCCCGCCACGGTCGGCGTCAAGTAGCCGATCTCGGTGCCCGGGGCAGCCGTTTTCAGTGGCGCAGCGATGAGCAACTGAGCGGCGCCCCCAAAAGCTACGGCCGGTGCATCCCCGACCCAGACCACCAGAGGGAGCGGGGGTTGCTTGAACAGATCTACCAGATCCTCGATGTCGTCGCTGAGCGCACCCTCCGAGTCGAGTTGGATGATGGTGGCCTGAGAACCGTTGGCGGCGGCCTCCCTCACCGTTTCTCCCACAAAGCGGATGATGCTCTGATCGAGAGGCCCCGACACAACGATGACGTCGAGTGGGGCGGTCTCCTGTGCCGCAGCCGGTACGACCGCCAGGGCGGCGCTCAGGGACAAGAAGAAGAGGACGAGCCGACGCACGGCCGTTATGTTAGGGAACCTCGAGAGTCCCGTGACCAGTCACGACTCGCCGAGGTGTTACCCCCGGCCGACTCTCGCCAGGACCGGAACCTGCAGGCAAGCGAGTCGGAGGCCCGTAACTCGGCACCCGGGACCTGGGCCTTCGGGACTTGGGACTGGAGACTCGGCACTAGAGTTCCCTGGTATGAAAGTGCTTCTGGTGGCCGACGAGGTGTGGATCCGCAACGAAGCAATTGCGGCCTTGTCCGACCCTGGGACGGTCATCCGCGAAGTTGCGGATCCGCGCCGCGCCTCACACGTGGCCGAAGAGTTCGAGCCAGACGTGGTCATCGTCGATATGCAGGTCGGTTCCATGGGTGGCATGGCAGTGGCGCGAGCGCTGCGAGAGGCAGAATTTGCCGATGACATCCCGCCCACCTCCATCGTGCTGCTGCTCGACCGAACCGCCGACGAATTCCTGGCCGGGCGAGCGGCGGCCGACGCCTGGGTGGTGAAACCGTTCACACCCCAGCAATTGCGAGCTGCCATTACATCCGCCACCGCCAGCCTGGCCGGAGGACTCTCGGAGTGAACTCGAATCTGGCCGGCAGACTCTTCTCGCCGGCCACCGAGAACCCGTCGCCCGGACCGTTCGTCACATGACAACTGTGCAAATCGTGCTGCTGGTGGTCCTTTCCCTCTGCATCCTCTCCTCCGGTTTTCTCTCCGGGTCCGAAACGGCGATCATCGCCGTGCCCAAAGAGCGGGCGCATCAACTGGCCCACCGCGGTAAACGGGGAGAGCGACTCGAGCTGTTGCTGGCCGATCTGGACAGCACCATCGGCACTTTGCTGCTCGCCAACAACTTCGTCAACATCCTGGCGGCGTCGGTAGCCACCAGCCTGGCGATCGACCTGGTGGGCACATCGTGGGGTCCCTGGCTGGCGACGGTCGCGACAACAGCCGTAATTCTGGTTTTCGGCGAGATAACCCCTAAAACGCTGGCGGCCCGCCGCCCCGACCAATACGCCCTCAACGTGGCAAGAGCACTGTGGGCCCTGTCCAGGGCCCTTCGGCCGGTTACGCAGCTGTTCGTGGCGGTGAGCCGGGCCATTCTTCGCCGACTCGGAGTCCATGCCAGCTACCAGTCAACGCTCGTCACTGAAGAGGACATCCGGTCAATGGCGGTTCTCGGTGAGGAGTCCGGCGAGATCGAGGAGGCGGAGAGGGAGATCATCCATTCACTGTTCTCGCTGGCCGACCGGCCGGTTCGCGATGTCATGACGCCGCGCGTTGATGTGGTAGCGCTCGAGCATCCCGTCACGCCGGAGCAGGTTCGGCTGGCGGTCGCCACGACCGGGCACTCCCGCTACCCGGTGATAGCTCCCGATACGGACCTCGATCAGATGCTCGGGGTCCTCTACTTCAAGGATCTCTACCGGGTGGACGACCGGGCCAGCCCGGAACAGATCCGCCGCTTGCTACGTGAACCGTTGTACGTCCCGGAAAGCACCCCGGTGCTGGCGGCCCTGCAGCAAATGCGACACCGGCGGGCCGGGTTTGCGGCCATCCTCGATGAGCACGGAGGGGTGGAGGGCATCCTCACCATCAAAGATCTCGTGTCGGAGCTGGTCGGAGAGCTCCAGGACGAGTACGACCCGGGAATCCCCGTGACGGTCGCCATCGACGGAGACGTGTGGATCGCCGACGGAGGAGTACCCGTCGAGGAGCTGGCGGAAACGCTGGGCACGGAGCTTCCCGAAGGTCCCTACGCAACTGCCGGCGGATTATTCCTTTCCATCGCCGGCGACATCCCCGTCGAAGGCGACTCGGTGGAAGTAGCCGGGTGCCGAATGACCGTGTTGAAGATGGACCGGCGCCGAATCGATCGACTCCGCATCGAGCCCATCAAGTAATGCCTCAGGGGTCAGATGGAGCGCTGGTAGCTGCGAAAGGCACCGGTCCCGAGCAGGATCGCTGCCACGCAGAAAAGCCCGAGCAGCCCGGCTCGTCCCAGCACGACGCCCCAGTCCGGGTTCGAAGACAGCAGTGCCTCCTGGACGGCGACGGCTGCCCAATCCACCGGGTTGTACCGCGCCACCGCTGCAATCCAGCCCGGAAGCAGGCTATCCGGCATGAACGCCGTGGAGAGAAAGATGCCGGGGAGGACGAGAAGCTGGTTCATCCCGATCACCGATTCCCGCTGACGGACGGTGAGTGCCGTTCCCATCGAGATCCCACCGAACCCCGCTCCGAGCAGGATGCTGACGCCGATCAGGACTGCCACCCCCAAGACACCTCCCTCGAAGCGAGCCCCGAGCGCCAGTCCCAGGCCGATCAGTATCAGTGCTTGAATCGCCAGGGAGATAGTTTGTTGGATGTTGACCCCGGTCAGGATGGCGCTGCGACGGACCGGGGAGGTGAGGAAGCGATC
>DATEVB010000058.1:0-38264 GCA_035282865.1 Acidimicrobiia bacterium
TATCTGGCCCTTCTCGACCGCACTGCCCGTGCCAACACCTGGGACAAACGAGTGGGGACCATCATCGACGCGGTGGAAATGACCAGGATCCGGCGCCGCCGGTGACCATCAAGGGACCCGTTCGAGGCCCAATGCTCTCAAACGCTCGAGCGCCGGTTCCAGCCTGGCTTGCCATGAATGAGCCTCGGCGGCTTTCCGCCGCTCAACCATCGACTCGAGATCACCCGAGGCTGCCAGCGCCTCTCGCAGTCTGGCTACAAAGGTATCCGGGTCTGCGGCGGTTGCCACGGCCGGTTCCTCGACGCAGGCCGGCAACGGGGTCGAAACGCACGGCACACCGGCGGCCAGGTATTCGTACATTTTCAGGGGCGTGACTCCTTGGGTCATTTCGGTGATCTGGAACCAGATTGCTCCTACGTCGAATCCTTGCACATACCCCGGCATGGCATCGCTGGGTCGCTCTCCCATTAGTTCAACGTTGGGCAATGCGGCCAGCAGATCTGCCTCCCGGCGCACTCGCTCGTCGACCGGACCGACCAGAACGAAGCGCCAGTCGGGTGCACGACGGGCGACCGCCGTGATGAGATCGAAATCGAACCAGTAGGCGACCGCCCCGTGGTAACCGATGGTCGGCCGGGCCGGATCCGGGTCGGGAAGGTCGGCCGGACGCGCCACCCCGGTGCCGAAGATGGCCGGATCCACGCCGTTCTGGACGAGCAGAAGATCCGCCCGCTCAGCGCGGTGGCGCTCCGCCAGCAGCGGGTTCGACACGATGACCACGTCGGCCGCGGCCATGACGTGGGGATGATGGGCGCGCACTCGCCGCTCCTCCGGATAGCCGATCTCATCGGCGTCGTAGATCGAGAGATCGTCGAGTAGGTCGTACACGATGGCCGGACGGTCGAACCGATCGAACAGGGCGCGGATCGGGGCGAAGTGAACATAGAGAATCGCACCGCTGGTCGGAACGTGCTCCAGTCCCGGGACGATCTGCACACCCGCGGCCCGACGGGGGGCTGGTTCGCGGGTGTCGACGAAGTACACCGGATGCCCGGCGGCCGCAAAAGCGGCCAGGAGATACTGGGGCCGCTGCCGCATCGTGTCCCACTGCAACCAGGTCGGCAGGTAGACAACGGCCCGTTTCTCTCCGGAAACCGGGCCGGCGTTGGCGGGGCGTCCGGCCAGCAGGCCGCGCAGGCGCCCGACTATCGGCATCACCCGGAGACGGGCCCGCCAGCTTTCCGGCAGCCGCCAGATGAGAGAGCGGAGGCGGCGCTTCGCCCTCGTCGCGATCCTTCGCCCGAGGGGCACCGTCACTGTGCCCCGAATCCGGACAGCACCGTCCAGATGCTCTTACCGAACACCTGCAGGTCCAACCACAGTGACATGTGCTTGAGGTAGTAGAGGTCGTAGGTGAGTTTCTCAACAGTGTCCGCTTCGTCGTCGGCGTAGCCGTAATTGACCTGCGCCCAGCCGGTCACTCCCGGTCGGATCAGGTGGCGGTAGGCGTAGAAAGGGATCGACTCGGTAAACGCTTCCACGAACTCCGGTTGCTCGGGTCGAGGTCCGACCAGACTCAGATCGCCGATCAGCACATTCCACAACTGGGGTAGCTCGTCGGCGCGGAAGCGTCGCAGGAACCGTCCCACTCTGGTCAACCGTTCGTCATCGGCCCGTGCAAAGCGAGCCCCGTCGCGGTCGGCCCCGTCGACCATGGTGCGGAACTTGCGCAACGTGAACAACTCGCCGTTGCGGCCCACTCGTCGCTGATTGAAGAACGCCGCTCCCGGAGAGTCGAGACGAACCGCTATCCATATCAGTCCGATCAACAGTAGCGCCAGCGGGGCGGTCAATACGACCAGGAACACGTCGAGGCTCCGCTTCAACGGCGCGTAGGTGGCGGCACGCTGCACCGGCGTTTGCAGCTCCCAACCTTCGGCGAGGTGCACCAAGGCCAACCGGCCGGTGTGCTCCTCGTAGACGTTGGCGAGGGAACGAACCGTATAGCCGGCCAGGTTGGTGGAGGCCACCAACTGCGCCATCTGCTCGGAGAGGATCGCCCGCAGGTCGACCGCCACGGTTACTCCCTCGATCGGTCGCTCCACCCGGTCCTCGGCCCGCGGATCGAGCACATCGGCTACCAGCGCATGCGGGGCGAGACGCAGATGATCAATGAACTGCTTCTCGCCGGTTATGAGAACCATCGGTTCGGTCCAGGGGCGCGATCGGCTGACCGCCCGATGCCCGAGCGCCATCAACAGCCAGATCCCGGCTGCCGTAGCGACGAAGGCGCGCGAGAAATAGGCGCGGGTCACCACCAGGCCGAGGGCGGTGACGGCCACCGAGGTGATCGCGATGTAGAGGGCCCGACCATAAGACGGGCGAGGTACCCCGGTCCCCCAAATCCGGGCGCTCACGTAAGACCCGGCGACGAGTCCGAGCAGCAGAAAGCCGAGCAGGGGCCAGATGCCGGGACGAGCCCGCCACGGCAACAAGTGCTCGAACACCAGCAGGGAAGCCACCAGACTACTGACGGCCAATGCTGCAATATCGAGCGCCGCACTCCTGATAACGAAACGTCTGCGCATGGAAGGACCAGGGTAATCAGGAAGTTGGAAGTTGGAGATTGGAAGTCGGCAGGCCGTCTGCCAGATCCTCTGCCAGGGCGACCAGGGTCCGCACCCCGAATCCGGACCCGCCCTTGGTCTGGTAGTGCTCATCCTCGGGCCAGCGAGCCGGCCCGGCGATGTCGAGATGAACCCATGGGATCTCTCCCACGAACTCTCTCAGCAACAGCGCCGCGTTGATCGCTCCCCCGTACCGTGGTCCGGTGTTCTTCATGTCCGCCACGTCCGAGTCAATGTTCTTGCGGTAGTCGTCCGGGAGGGGCATCGGCCACACTCGCTCGCCGGCCCGGGCCGCGGCGGCCAGCACTTGGTCGAGGGTGTCCTGGTGGTTGGACCATGCCCCGGCGATCTTGTCGCCGAGCGCAATGTGGCATGCTCCGGTCAGAGTGGCAAGATCGACGATCAGGTCCGGTTCCGCCTCTGCCGCCAGGGACAGACCGTCGGCCAGCACCAATCGCCCCTCGGCGTCGGTATTGAGTACCTCGATGGTCTTGCCGTTGCGGGCCCGCAGCACGTCGCCGGGCCGGGTGGCCCCTCCGCCGGGCATGTTCTCGGTGAGCGGAGTAATCCCAAGGACTCGAACCGGGATGCCGAGCGAGGCAATCGCCTTCACTGCGCCGAATACGGCGGCGGCTCCCGACATGTCGGTCTTCATGGTCTCCATGGCCTCGGCCTGCTTCAGGGACAAGCCCCCGGAATCGAACACGATGCCCTTGCCGACGATCGCCAGAAAGGTGGTGGCCCCGTCCGGTGTGTAATCGAACCGAACCAGCCGCGGCGGACGATGGGCGCCGGCCGACACAGCAAGCAGGCCACCCAGCTCTTCGGCGATGATCTGCTCCTCGTCGAGAATGGTCACCGCTATCCCGGCCTGACGGCCAATCTCGGAGGCCAGGCCGGCCATGGTTTCGGGCGACTTGCCGGCGGCCGGCTCGTTCACCAGATCGCGCACCAGCATCACCGCATCGGCGACGATCCGGGCGCCGGCCGATGCTTCGCCCGCCGCCGCCGCCCCCTCACCGACGTAGCGCAGCCGCTCGGTCTTGGCCGGCTTCGGTTCCGACCGGTATTTGTCGAATCGGTACTGGGCGAGGAGAAAGCCTTCGGTCACTGCCGCCGCCGCCCCATCCAGGTCAACCTGATGGAGGGTGGTCGCTACGTCAATGGTTCGGGAGGCGCGGCGGCCCAACGTACCGGCCGCCTGACGTAGCCGTTCCATATCGAGGTCCCCGCCCAGCCCGACCAGAAAGAGGGTTTGAAACGGCAGCCGCCCCCCGGTGGGTACGGCCACCAGCTCCCCGAGCTTCCCGTGGAAATCCTCCTCGTCAAGGTAGCCGTCGAGCCATTCCCCCAGCTCGGCGGCTATCCAATCAGCCCCCGGGCCCCACACCAGATCTTCGAAGACGGGAACGGCGAGTGCCTCACCCGACTCATCAGCCAGCCCTCTCCCTGCCAATATCTCGATCATTGCTCTCCCATCGAATCGATCCGGGACGGCAGCCATTCGGTTTCCGACGCTCGGACGAGCATGTACACGTAGTCGGCCAGCCGGTTCAGGTAGCGAATCACTTCGCTGTCCTGCAGACCTCCCCGGCGGGCATAGGCGACGCACCGCCGCTCGGCGCGACGGATCACGGTCCGGGCATGGTCGAGGGCAGCACTGAAGTCGGTCTGGCCGGGAACGACGAATTCGGAAGGCAATCCGACTTCTTCGACCGCTTCGTCGATCCATTGCTCGAGTCGTTGCACCATGTCGGAGGTCGTCAAACTGACCCCGGGTACGAGTTTGGCCCGGTTGTCGGGCAGGGTGGCCAGCTCCGCGGCCACCACGAACAAATCCCGCTGCACGGCAAGCACCCTCTCTGCAATGGCGGCAGGCGCCCTGGCCCGGGCCGTTCCGAGCACGGCCACCGCCTCATCGACGGTGCCGTAGGCCTCGGTGGCTTGGTCGTCCTTGGACACGCGCCCTCCGTACAAGAGGCCGGTCG
This sequence comes from Acidimicrobiia bacterium, assembly GCA_035282865.1. Classification (GTDB taxonomy): domain Bacteria; phylum Actinomycetota; class Acidimicrobiia; order Spongiisociales; family UBA4744; genus UBA4744. Next base: position 4,616 of record DATEVB010000058.1, read on the forward strand.
TACCGTCGTCGCCCTTCTTCGTGTAGATCTTCACAGCCAGGTGAGTGTACCGACCGCCAACAGGCCTAAACCCTCGGCCACCAGAGAACGGCCGGCGACGCCGGCTCCGATCACGGTCAGCACCGCCAGATAGGACAGACCTGTGGCTGCCATTACCGCCGAGTACGCAGGCTCCTTCAGCGCCAACCACACCGCCAGCACCAATAGCACGCTCACTACGCTCAACCCCACGTAAGCCCAGCCGACGCCGGCCTCTGCCGGCGACCAGGACAGACCACCATGCACGGCCAGGATCACCGTATCGAGAACGATGCCGGTCAGCGCGGCCAGCGCCAGACGCCTGAGCGGCCGGCGGGAAAGCCGCGGGTCGACCAGGTACCAGTGCCCGAGCAACATCTCGTCGGTCACTCCACCCAGGGCAACGGCTCCGGCCACCGCCGCCGGCCACGTGCCGAGCGAGGCCGAGACGATCAAGAACCCCAGCGCCGCGGTCCCGAAGCCGACGGCTGCTGCGGCCGGGTGGCTCGCCGCGGCCGCAGCAGCCAGCAAGGCGATGGTGGCGATCCCGGCCGGCACCCCGCCGCCGGCCGCCCAGGCTGCCCCGCCCAACAGCAACCCGACCCCGGCCGCCAACCATAGAAAACCCGGGCCGACCACCCGCCAGGCGGCGATCACAGCCGCCCCGGCGGCGACGCCCGCCGACCAGGTGGCGAGCACCAGCGTTGGGTTGAGGGTTATGAGCGGTCCTTACCTTCGAGGGCGGGCGAGCCTATCGAGCGACCTTCCCGAACGCCACCTTGGCTCTGGGTCTCCAGCGCCTTCAACCAGTCTGAAATCCGCTCGGCAACCAACCCGGGAGTGAAGCTCAACTCCTGAGCGATCACCCCGGCCGGCGCTGATGCACCGAACCGGTCGATCCCGATATTGAGGCCGGTCGACCCGGTGATCCTCTCCCACCCGAAGGTGGCGGCGGCTTCGAGCGAGACAACGGGGAGTCCATCGCCGAGCACCGAAGTCCGGTAGTCGACGTCCTGGGCGAAGAAGGCTTCCCAGCAGGGAAGGCTGACCACCCGCGCCGAAGTCCCGCCCCGGCCCAGTTCTTCTGCGGCACCGAGGGCAACGGATACCTCCGAGCCGGTGGCCACCAGAACCACGTCGGTTCCTTCGCGCAGGACGTACCCGCCCCGCTCGACGAGACCCTCCCGCCCGGTCCGCTCGAGCACCGGGAGATTCTGCCTGCTCAAAACCAGCACAGTGGGGCCGGCCGTCCGGTTGAGGGCAAGCTCCCAGGCTTCGATCGTCTCCCCGGCATCGGCCGGCCGTACCACCCACAGGTTGGGCATCGCTCGCAACGACGCCAGCTGTTCGATCGGTTGGTGGGTCGGGCCGTCCTCCCCCAGAAACACGGAGTCATGGGTGTAGACCCAGATGCTCGGGGCATCCATCAGCGCCGACAAGCGGACCGCCGGGCGCATGTAGTCGTTGAAAACGAAGAAGGTGGCGCCGTAGGGCCGCAGTCCACCGTGTACTGCCAGGCCATTGACGATGGCGCCCATGGCGTGCTCGCGGATCCCGAAATGGATGTTGCGCCCCGCTCGGTTGTCCACCGAGAACCCGCTACTGAAGCTGATGGTGGTCTTGGTCGATTCGACCAGATCGGCCGCACCGCCCAGGAATCCGGGCATCTCCGTCGCGATCTGATCGAAGAGCTTCCCCCCGGCGGCCCGGGTTGCGAGGCTGCTACCCGGCTCGAACCCGGGGTTTCGTAGCCTGATTTCTCCCGGGTGGAAGTAGGCGTCCCAAAGAGCTGCGACCTCCCGGTTGGCGGAGAACAACTCATCTCTGCGGCCGAGCCACTGCTGTCGCGCCTCACGCCCCCGCTGCATACTCTGGACGAAATAGGCACGCACTTCATCCGGCACATAGAACGGCTCGTCCGGCCAGCCCATCAGTTCCTTCGTGCGCCGGACTTCTTCCTCTCCAAGCGGAGCCCCGTGCGCGCCGGCCGTGTCCTGCTTGTTGGGCGAACCGTGCCCGATATGGGTATGGCTGATGATCAACGAAGGACGGTCCTCAGCTGCCAGGGCCTCCAGGGTGGCCGACTCGATCGCGTCTCGATCGTGCCCGTCGATCTCGAGCGTGTGCCAGCCCACCGCCCGGAACCGGCCGGCAACGTCTTCGGTGAAGGTGATCGAAGTCGGACCGTCGATGGAAATGCCGTTGCTGTCGTAGTAGTAGAGCAAACGGCCCAGTCCGAGATGCCCGGCCAGCGAGGAGGCCTCGGCCGAGATACCTTCCATCAGGTCGCCGTCGGAGACGAATCCGAAGGTCCGGTGGTCGACCAGCTCCGGGCCGAACACCGCCCGCAAGTGCTCCTCCGCCATGGCCAGACCGACTCCCATCCCAAAGCCCTGCCCGAGCGGCCCGGTGGTCACCTCGATCCCGTAGTCGGGGTGACGTTCCGGGTGGCCGGCCGTCACCGAACCCCACTGACGGAACTGCCGCAGGTCCTGCGTCGTCACGGGAAACCCGGACAAATGGAGCAGCGAATACAGCAACATGGAACCGTGGCCGTTGGAGAGAACGAATCGGTCACGATCGGCCCATGTCGGTTTGGACGGATCCGTCTTCAGGAATTTGGTCCACACGACCACCGCCAGGTCCGCCATCCCCATCGGCATCCCCGGATGGCCCGAATTGGCTCGTTGAACGCCGTCGATGGCCAGGCCCTTGAGAGTGTTGACGGCGAGCTGTGCGAAGTCCTTGCTCATTTGTCCTCCTCAGGCGGTCAGCGTAGCGTTGCCCCCCATTCATCCAGCTTTCGTACGGCCTTCCATCGAGTACACTAGGCAGCTATCACTACTCTCCGTGGCAGTCGCTGCTGTCCGATACAAGGAGCAAATCCGTGACCCACAACCTCATCGCCCCGCACGGTGGTGCCCTGGTCGACCTCATGGTCGAGGCAGGCAACGCACAAGAGCTCAGGGACGCATCCCGCGATTGGCCGTCGCTCGATCTCGGGGACCGTCAGATTTGCGACCTCGAGCTGTTACTCAACGGAGGCTTCTCGCCGCTGACCGGTTTCATGACCCGGGCCGAATATGAGGGCGTATGCAAGGATATGCGGCTTCCCGACGGCACGCTGTGGCCCATCCCGATCGTGCTGGACGTATCAAAGGAGCTGGGATCGACCCTCGAGCCGGGATCCAAGCTGGCCCTACGTGATCAGGAAGGCGTCATGCTGGCGGTGCTCAACGTTGAAGACGTATGGACCCCCGATCGGGAGGCCGAGGCCGAACTCGTGTTCGGAACGACGAACAGAGAGCACCCGGGGGTCAATGAGCTTCTCAACGGCTCCGGCCCGGTCTACGTGGGCGGCCGTTTGCAGGGCGTCCAACTGCCGGTGCATTACGACTTCCGCCTTCTGCGGCTCAGCCCTCGTGAGGTACGTGATGAGTTCGCCCGCCTCGGTTGGCGCAAAGTCGTCGCCTTCCAGACCAGGAACCCCATGCACCGGGCCCATGTAGAGCTGACGCGGCGGGCCGCACAAGAGGTCGAGGCCAACCTGCTGATTCATCCGGTGGTCGGCAAGACCAAGCCGGGCGATGTCGACCACTACACACGCGTGCGCGCCTATCAAAAGGTGCTCGACCGGTACCCCCGCTACACGGCCATGCTCGCCCTGCTCCCCCTGGCGATGCGCATGGGAGGACCTCGAGAGGCGTTGTGGCACGCCATCATCCGCAAGAACCACGGGGCCACCCACCTGATCGTCGGTCGGGATCACGCCGGGCCCGGCAGTGATTCGCAAGGCAAGCCTTTCTACGGCCCCTACGACGCCCAGGAGCTGCTCCGGCAGTACGAAGAGGAGCTGGGAGTCGCCATGGTCCCCTTCAAGATGATGGTGTACGTCGAAGACCTCGATGAGTACCAGCCCATCGATGAGGTGGGAGAAGATGTCCGCACCCTGAGCATCAGCGGCACGGAACTGCGGGATCGGCTCGCCGCCGGGCGGGACATCCCCGAGTGGTTCACTTACCCGGAGGTTGCGCGGGAACTGCGCCGGACCCACCCGCCCCGCTCCAAGCAGGGGTTCACCGTGTTTTTCACCGGGCTATCCGGTTCCGGCAAGTCGACCATCGCCAATGCGCTGCTGGTGAAGCTCCTCGAGCTGGGCGGTCGCCCGGTTACGCTGCTCGATGGCGATATCGTCCGTAAGAACCTGTCGTCGGAACTTGGATTCTCCAAGGAGCACCGGGACCTGAACATCCTCCGGATTGGTTTCGTCGCTTCCGAGATAACCAAGAACGGTGGGATAGCGATCTGCGCACCTATCGCTCCCTACGATCACACCCGCCAGGAAGTCCGCAAGGCCGTTGAGGCTGTAGGTGGTTTCTCGCTGGTGCACGTCTCCACGCCCGTGGAAGTGTGCGAAACCCGCGACCGCAAAGGCTTATACGCCAAGGCACGAGCGGGGATCATCAAAGAGTTCACCGGGATCTCCGACCCGTACGAGGAACCGGCCGACGCCGAAGTCGCCATCGATACCACCGACATCAATCCGGAGGAAGCTGCCAATGCCATCGTCCTGCACCTCGAGAGCCAGGGGTATATCGAGGGCAACGGCAACCGCGACTAGAACTACGGCATGAGCTGGGAGCAATGGTTCACCACCGCGGTGATCGTCGTAACGATCGCGGTGCTCATTCGCGACCTGTTGCCACCTTCGGTGGCTATGACGGGCGCCATGGTGGCCACGCTCACGGCCGGGATCATCACCCCGACCGAGGCGCTGGCCGGGTTCAGTAACCCGGCGCCGGTGACGATCGCCGCGCTATACGTGCTCGCCAAAGCGGCCGACAAGACCGGCGCCCTGACGCCGGCCGTTGGGTCGTTGCTGGGCAACAATCATTCGCAGCGGATGACAACGGCCCGCCTGACCGTTCCCGCCACGTTCACCTCCGCCTTCCTCAACAACACCCCGATCGTTGCCATGTTGATCCCGCAGGTGGAGATCTGGGCCGAAGCTCGCAATCGGTCTCCCTCGCACTACCTGCTGCCGCTGTCGTATGCCGCCGTCCTGGGCGGGGTCGTTACGTTGATGGGGACCGCCACCAATATCGTTGTCTCCGGCCTTCTGGAAGCAGCCGGTCAGCCACCTCTCGGGTTCTTCGAGATCACCAAGATCGGCCTCCCGGTGGCAGTTGTCGGGGTGTCGATGATCATTGCCCTGGCGCCGGTCCTCATGCCCACCCGCCGTTCGGCCAGCCAGGCCAGCCGGGAGGAAATGCCCGAGTTCACCGTGGACATGGTCGTTGAGACGGGCGGCCCGCTCGATGGCGCCTCCGTCGACCAGGCTGGGCTCCGTAACCTGGCGGGTGTCTTCCTGGTCGAGATCGACCGGGGCGGCGAGACCATTGCGGCGGTAGGGCCCGATCACATCCTGCATGGTGCCGACCGGCTCAGATTCGCCGGCCGGGTCGATAATGTTGTCGACCTGCTAACCCTCACGGGTGTGGCCCTGGCCGAACAGACCCACGTCGACCTGGTCGACACACCTCAGGCTGCTCACTTCCAGGCGGTGATCGGGGCCGGCTCGTTCCTGTCCGGCCGGACTCTGAAGGAGATCGGGTTCCGCAGCCGGTACCAGGCGGCGGTGGTCGCCATCCACCGGGCAGGGCAGCGTGTGGAAGCCAAACTGGGCGACATCGAGCTCAGGGCCGGGGACACTCTGTTGGTCATCGCCGATCCCGGTTGGAAGGACCGTTGGAGCGATCGGCAGGACTTCATCCTCATCGCCCCTCTGGCCGGCACCCCGCGCATGCGCTCCCGGCGGGCACTGGTGGTGGCGGCAGTTGCCGTCGGCATCGTCGCCACAGCCGCCACGGGAGTCCTGCCGATGGTCACCGCCGCCCTGCTGGGAGGTGCGGCCCTCGTCGTGTTTGGCGTGGTCAGTCCACGAGAGGCCAAGGCCTCGGTGGATCTCGACGTGATCGTGACCATCGGATCGGCATTCGGCCTGGCGGCGGCCATGGAAGCATCCGGCCTGGCGGCCACGATCGCCGACGGACTGGTGAAAGGGCTGGGCACTCTGGGCCCGGCGGGTCTCCTGGCCGGTGTGGTCTTGACAACCGTGCTCCTCAAGGAGTTGATAACCAACAAAGCGGCGGTTCTGCTTGTCTTCCCCATCGCTATCGCAACCGCCGATTCAATCGGAATCAACCCCCGTGGGTTTGCCCTGGCTGTAGCGGTGGCGGCCGCTACTTCTTTTCTCACGCCCATCGGCTATCAGACCAACATGATGGTGTACGGGCCCGGTGGCTATCGCTTCACCGATTATCTCCGGTTGGGTATCCCGCTCACCGTGGCCGTGGTAGCGGTGATCCTGGTGGGTGTACCGATCATCTGGCCATTCTGAAGGAGCATCGTGAACGACACAGACATGACCAGGATCGAACAGGCGCTGCTGGCTGCCGGGGAGGTGGTGGCCGGCTTCACGCCGGGCGAGATCGAGTCGGTGCTGAAAGCCGGCGGCGATCCATTGACCGAGGCGGATCTCGCCGTCAACAGGGTGCTGGCAGACATCTTGCCGCAACCGGGTGAGGGCTGGCTTTCGGAAGAAACGGCCGACGACGCCGCCCGGCTCGAGTGCAGCCGGGTATGGGTGGTCGACCCGATCGACGGTACCCGGGAGTTCATTCAGGGTATCCCGGAATGGTGTATCTCGATTGGTCTGGTCGAAGGGGGACGTGCCGTGGCAGGAGGCATCCTCAATCCCGCCACCGATGAGCTGATTCTTGGTGGCGAAGGACAGGGTGTCACCCTCAACGGGCAGCCGGTCTGCACGCGAGCGACTCCGGATATCCGGGGTGCTCTGGTGCTGGCCAGCCGCAGCGAGGTGAAGCGAGGCGAGTGGAACAAGTTCTTCGAGGAGCCGGTCTCGATTCGCAATGTCGGATCGGTTGCCTACAAGCTTGGGCTGGTTGCGGCCGGCCTGGCCGACGGCACGTGGACGCTGGTCCCCAAGCACGAGTGGGATGTTGCCGCCGGCGCCGCACTGGTGCTGGCCGGAGGTGGGGTCGTCATGAACCCCGACGGCAGCCCGGCCGTCTTCAATCAAGCGAACCCGAAGCTGAGAGGTTTCATCGCCGTAGGATCGAACCTTGCGGTTCCAACCATGGACTTGATACGCAGGGTTGAGGGTTGTTCAATCGACGACGAGCAGACTGCGATCTGAACGGTTGAGCCGCTCGACTCCTGTATCGGTGACGGCAACGATGTCCTCGATACGCATCCCGAAACGGCCGGGTAGGTAGATGCCGGGTTCGATCGAGAAGGTCATTCCCGATTCGAGCTGGAGATCGTTGCCTTCGACGAGATACGGGTGCTCGTGAGCCTCGAGACCGATGCCGTGCCCCGTGCGGTGGATGAAGTACTTCCCGTATCCGGCACCCTCGATGACCTTTCGGGCAGTCCGGTCGATGTCCTGGGCGGCGACCCCGGGACGGACCGCTTCGACGGCGGCCGCCTGGGCCTCTTCGAGAACGGTGAAGATGGCGCGGTACTCCGGAGCCGGCTCGCCCACGTGGAAGGTCCTGGTGGTATCGGAGCAGTACCCATCCAGCTTGCCGCCAAAATCGACCACCACCGCGTCACCGTCCTCGATGACGCGCTCACTCGCCTCATGGTGCGGTGAGGCACCGTTGGGACCCGAGGCGACGATGCTGAAGGTCGCCACCTGGTGGCCTTCCTCGACGGTCATGTCGGCCACCAACCGCGAGAGTTCCGCCTCGCTTCGTCCGGAGAAGCGCTGCTCTCTCAATCGGGCCGCCACCCGATCGGTCGCATGCGCCGCCCGCCGCAGGGCGTCGGCCTCCTCCGGGTCCTTCCGAATGCGCAATTGGCGCGTCAGCGGGGAGGCGATGCCGAACCGGGCCTCCGGGAGGAGCTGCTGGAGCGCCAAGACGAAGGTCGCCCAGGTCTGATCGCCGGCCACAACGGAGCCGAGCCCGTCCAAGAGCCGGGCGGCGATGCCCACCGGATCCTCGGTCTCACCCCAGGGACGAAGCTCAAACCCGTCCGGCAGATAAGCCACTCTGGGCGCCTCCAGTTCCGGCACGAGCAACACGGGCGGGCCATCCTTCGTGACCACCAGCATCGTCAGGCGCTCGAGCGGCATCGCCTCGTAGCCGGTGAAATAGGGAAGATCGGCCCCGACCGAGGCAAGCAGAGCGTCGACCGAATGTGCATCCATCAGCCGGCGCAGCGCGTCCAACCGCGCAACGAAGTCGAAGGTCACCGGCGACCTATCTGCACGGGAACCGCCGCGCCGGATGCTTGCAGGGATTCGCGGGCGTGGTAGGAAGACCGCACCAGCGGCCCCGACTCAACCTTCGAGATTCCAATACCTTCCCCGTACTGCCGGTACTGGTTGAACTCGTCCGGATGAACGTAGCGGTGCACCGGTCGATGGCGGGCGGTGGGGCGCAAGTACTGGCCGATCGTGACGATGTCAACGCCGACGGCGCGCAGATCGGCCAGCGCCCCGATGACTTCGTCTCGGGTCTCACCCATCCCGACGATCAACCCCGACTTGACGGCCCGCGACGGGTTGATCCATTTGGCCCGGGCCAGCAACGCCAGCGACCGTCCGTAGTTGGCGGCAGTGCGAACATCCCGCTGCAACCGGAGCACAGTCTCGGTGTTGTGGTTGAGCACCGACGGTTGCGCGCTCATCACGGTCTCGAGGGCCGACCGGTCGCCCTTGAAATCCGGAATGAGGACCTCAACATCGCAAGTGGGGACCCGCTTGCGAATCTCCCTGATCGTGGCGGCGAAGATGGCCGCGCCTCCATCGTCGAGGTCGTCGCGATTCACCGACGTGACAACGGCATGGCGCAGTTTCATCTCTTCTACGGCGGCCGCGGCGCGGAACGGTTCGAAGACATCGACCTCGGTCGGCTTGCCGGTGGTGACATTGCAGAAGCTGCAGGCCCGGGTGCAACGGTCCCCCAGGATCATCAGCGTGGCGGTGCCCTGACTCCAGCACTCGTAGATGTTCGGACACCCTGCTTCCTCGCACACCGTGTGGAGCTCCATGCCCCGCATCAATTTCTTGAGGTCGGTGTATTCGGAACCCATGTGGGCTCGGACTCGCATCCATTCGGGCCGTTCCGGTTCGCCCGGCAGCAAACCCCGGTCGGTCGATGGCGGCTGGCCCGGCGTTGGCGCAAAGGTGCCTCCTTCCAGAAGGCGGTCGACCTCGAACCGGCGAGGAGGCCCCTGCCCGCGCACAAATGCACCGAGTTGGGTCTCCTGCGCCGGATACGCAAAGGTGGCTGCGAACCTCGGGACCAGCTCCTCGACGACCTCTTCGATCGTCACCGGGCGACCGAGCAGCTCGGTGATCGAGGTCACCCCCCGATCGGTGATCCCGCACGGATTGATGTGGGTGAAGTACGACAGATCCGGGTTCACATTCAGCGCAAAACCGTGCATGGTGACACCACGGGCCACCCGCACACCTATGGCTGCTACTTTGCCCGCTTCCGTCCACACTCCCGGGTAGCCCGCCTCCGTCCACGCTTCCACGCCGAACGCCGCCAGCGTTTCGACCAGCACTCGCTCCAACTGGTTCACATACAGCCTGATGCGCTTGGAGTTCTGCAACGCCAGGACGGGGTACCCGACCAGTTGGCCCGGCCCGTGGTAGGTGATGTCACCGCCGCGGTCCACGAAGAACAGCTCCGCGGCCATTTCTGCCAGCCGCTGGTCGGACACCAGCATGTTGGACCGGTCGCCGTTCCTGCCCACGGTATACGCGTGTGGATGCTCGAGCAGCAGGAGATAGTCATCCTGTGACCTGCCTTCGACGCGACCTTCCCAAAAGGCCCGCTGCAGGTCCCATGCTTCCCCGTAGGGGACACGCCCCAGCCACCGGGTTCGCAGGAGCGTCTTCACCGTGGTGTCGGACCTCGAGCCGCCGGCTTCGAGCAACGCACCGGCCGGGCCCTCAGGGGCGCCATCCGCGGCTCGCAGCTCTCTGCTCACGACAGTTCCTGCTCCCAATCCCACGTTTCGAGGTTCTCTTTGATCTTGCGCAGCAGCAACACCGCCGTCGAACCGTCGAAGGCTCGGTGATCCCAGGTCAACCCCAGATAGCCGATATGCCGGATGGCGATCATGTCCTGGCCTTCTTCATTGGTGATCACCGTCGGACGCTTGGCAACGGTGTCGGTGGACAGGATTCCCGTATTGGGCACATTGATGATCGGGGCCGACATGAAGGACCCGAAGGGTCCCGGGTTGGTGATCGTGAAGGTACTGGCTGCCACGTCATCGGGTTCCAGCTTCCCGGCCCGCGCCTTGTCGGCCAGGGCCCGGATCTGACGGGCCAGGCCGATCATGCGGAGTCCGTCGGCGTCGTGGATCGTGGCGACGATGAGGCCCCCCTGGTCGAGATCGATGGCCACCCCGAGGTTGATCTTCGTGTGGAAGACGGCTTTCTTTTCCTCGAGGTAATACGAGCTGTTGACAACCGGGAACGCCTGCAAAGCGTCGATGGTTGCTCGGGCGATGAACGGCAGGTAGGTGAGCGGGAAGCCCTCCCGTAGCTTGAAGGCGGCCCGGTGGGCGTGGCGGACTCTCTCCACCCGCTCGTAGTCGACCTCGACGGAGGTCCACACGTGAGCGGCCGTTTGTTTGGCGAGGATCATGTTGGTGCCGATCCGGGTCCGGATGCGGTCCAGATCGCGCACGTCGTCTCCCTCCAACAGCGGGAACGGCACACCCTCTGCGGCCGGGGAGGCTGGAGCGGAGGCGATCGAAGAGGCGACCGGGGCGGGGACGGCAGCATCCCCCGGGGCGGCCGCCGCACCGACATCGATGAACTGAAGCACATCCTTCCGGGTGATCCTCCCCCCACGACCGGTGCCCTCTATCTTGCTGAGATCGAGGGCGTGCTCTTTGGCCAGCTTACGAACTACGGGCGAGAGGAAGCTCGCTACTTCCCCGCCCTCCTCACCATCCTGGGGAGCCACGCCGGCACCTGTCGGAGCTGGGGCCACCGGGACCGCTTCCACCGCAACCGGTTCGGGCGCGGGAACGGGAGGCGGTGGAGAGGCCGGTTCGGGCTCCGGTGCGGGGACAGGTTCGGCTACCAACGGAGTGGCTGCACCCCCAGCAGCCGGCACCTCCCCTACCTCGCCGATGACAACCAGCGGTGTGCCGACGGCGACGGTGACGCCTTCCTCCACCAGGATCTCGAGCACCGTGCCGCTCACCGGGGAAGGAACCTCGGTGTCCACCTTGTCGGTGGAAACCTCGAACAGGACCTCGTCGGCGGCAATGGACTCTCCCGGTTTTTTCGCCCAGCTGAGAATGGTTCCCTCGGTGACCGTTTCGCCCAACTGCGGCATGCTGACCGTCGTGGCCATGCTGTCTCCCTTATGCGTTGTGATCGTTTGTCGATGAGCTCAATGCAGGCTCCGGCCGGCCGCGGTGAGCAGAGTCTCGCCGACCGCCTCCGACAGGGTCGGGTGGGCATGGATAAAGGCTGCCGCTTCCTCGGGAAGCGCTTCCCAACCAACCGCGTACATCAGTTCGTGGATCATCTCGCCTGCCTGGGGGCCTACCACCGAAGCCCCGAGAATCGGACCGTCCTTTTGGGCGACCACTTTGACCATGCCCCGGTTCTGACCGATGATCCTGGCACGACCTACCCCGGTGAAAGCGTGCGAAGTCGTCTCGACTTCGAAACCCATCTCCCGGGCTCGCGCCTCGGTGTAGCCCACTTCTGCCATCTCCGGATGGGTGTAGACGACCAGCGGGACTGCCCGGTAATCGACCGGGGCGGGGGTTCCCGTAGCGATGAACGTGACCGCGGCGATCGCCTCGGCAAAGGCGGCGTGAGCCAGCTGGGGAGTGCCGGCTACCACATCACCAACGGCGAAGACACCCGGTTCGGCTGTCATCATCGTCGCCGGATCGACCTCGACGAACCCGCCGTCGACGACTGCTCCGGTGGTCTCGAGACCAATCCCCTCTGTCTGCGGTGCCCGACCGATTGACACCAGGACCACGTCGACCTCAACGGATGCATCACCGTACGGGACGACCACCGAAGCGTCCCCTACCTCGGCTGCGCCGACCGTTACGCCCGTCTTGATCGTCACGCCGCGGCGTGCGAGTTGTTTGTTCAGTTCCCGGGCCGCATCGGCATCGGCGCCCGGCACAATCTGATCCATCAGTTCGAAGAGGTGAACTTCGCTACCGAGATCCACCAACAAGCTGGCGAACTCGCACCCGATAGCTCCGGCCCCGATGATCGCTACGCGCTCGGGCTGTTGCGCCCAATCGAGCGCATGGTCCGAGCTGGCAATGCGCACCCCATCCAGGGGATACCCGGGGATAGTGCGCGGAGCCGAGCCGGTAGCAACAATGATGTTGCGGCCCTCGACGACCTGCTCGCCTTCGCTTCCGCTGACGACTACCTTCCCGGGTCCGGCCAGCCGCCCAAAGCCCGACAGGACGTCGACCTTGCGCGCCTTGAGCAAAGCGGTGAGACCCCGGACCAACCCTTGGACAACCTCGTCCTTCTTGGCTAGTGCCGTGCTCCACTCGAGGACCGGCTCACTCGCCTTCACACCAAACGTTCCGGCGTCGCGGACCGTCGTGAACACCTCGGCCGTATGCAACCAGTGCTTGGCGGGGATGCAGCCGCGCAGCAAGCAGGTACCACCAACGGTGGGATCCTTCTCGACGAGAGCCACCGACAGTCCGAAATTGTGGGCATACAGACCGGCGGCATACCCGCCCGGTCCTCCACCGATGATAACGACGTCGTGCAATGTGTCCTCCGTGTGAGAAACCTGAGACTAGTTGAGCGCCGGACATTGTTCTGGGTCGCGGCCGCCCTTCGAGGGTGCGACGAGACGGAGGCGGAATCGTGCTACCAAGGTACGCTGGCCTCGTGAAGACCCGCTCTCTGCTGCTCATGTCCCTCGTTGCCGCCCTCGTGATTCTGGGGGCTTCGGCAGTGTGGTTGCTCATGGCGGCTACCTAGGGCGGCGAGTTCGTGCGCGCTCCGCCGGGCCCAACCCATCATGTTGCCGGGAGGTCTGCCCTCACGGGCACACCCGCAGAAAGGCTGGGTAGGAACGGCGAGAACGACATCACAGGATGGCCGCGCCCCATCAGGGACTTCCGACCCTGGTCAAAGCCGGTTGGGTGCCGCACAGTAAGAGTGAGACGCAAGGTCTCCGCGGCCCCCGTCGGCCGGGGTCCAGCCCGACGCTCGGTGTCCGGCTACCGGCCACGGGGGCCCGGTCGTGGGCGGGTACGCTCATGGTTTCGATCAGGAAGGAGCAATCGGTGGTACCCATATCCAAGACGGTTCGAGTGAGCGGCAGCTCGCCCCGGTCGATCGAGGACGCCATCACCGGCATTCTCGGACGAGCCGCCGAAACACTGGAAGACATCAGGTCGTTCAAGATCGTCGACGTCGAAGGCACGGTCGACCAGTCGGGAGCGCCGGCCGAGTACACCGTCACCCTGGACATACGCTTCGTCGTCAAAGAAACTGCGGCCGAGCACGGTTAGCTCCTTGCCGCTCACCTCCGAAAACCACCGGCTGGGAGACGGTGTGTATCGGGTCGCCCTGCCCCTCCCCTTCCCCAGCCCACCGGCCGTCAACTGCTACCTCTTCGAAGCAGACGACGGGTTGACGCTGCTCGACTGCGGCGTTGACGGCGACCCGCAGCTCGAGCTACTGGCCCGGGCGCTCGAGAGTCTTGGCTTTGGTCTCGACGATCTGCACCGGTTGGTTGCTTCCCACCTTCACGTCGATCACATGGGCATGGCCAAGCGCATCATCGAGATCACCGGATGCGAGTGGGTCATGCACACCTCGGCGACGGCTGAGATACCGCACTACAACGACTGGGCCCATCGTCGCGAGGAGCTCGCCCGCATAGCAGAAGTGGGCGGAGCCTCCGCCGAGGAGGTCGCTCGCTTCCGCCGGGAAGCGCATCGCCCGGACTGGTTCTCAGAGGCGATCGAGCCGACGCATCCTGTTGAGGACGGCGACAGAATCCCGCTGGGCGAAACGCGACATCTGGAGGTCATCTACACCCCCGGCCATCAGGCCAATCATCTATGCCTGCGCGATTCGAGAACAGGACGACTGTTTTCAGGCGACCACGTACTCCCCCGCATCAGCCCCTTCGTCCCCTACACAGGGGAAGAGCACGATCATCTTGGCTCATACATGGCTTCGCTCAACCGGATCGTCGAACTCGATGCTCATGAGACGTATCCCGGGCACGGACCGACCATCGAGCGGGGATCAGCGCGAGCGCATCAGATATTGCTGCACCACCAACGCCGCCTGGACACGATGCTGGCAGAGCTGGCCGAACGTCCCCGAACGCCCTGGTACGTCATGCAGACCGTGTTCCGGCCCAACTTGAGCCCCATCGAGGAGCGGCTGGCCCTTCAGGAGACGATGGCACATCTCGAGCACCTCAGGCGGGCTGGACGGGTGGAGCGAAACTTGGTGGAGGGCTGCTGGCGGTACAGGAAGTTGGAAGCGGAAAGTTAGAAGCGGGAAGTCACCAGTTCGTGTTGGCGATCATGCCATAACCGGCTACACCGCCGATTTCCTCTTACCCCTCAACCTCCGACTTCCGACTCTCTAAACCCCCGATTGCGGGCCTCCGATAGCTGATCCGGAGCGAAACTCGACAGCAGATTCCTGGCCACGAGATCGTCGGACTCGACCCGCTCGAATAGCTCGTTGTATTGCTCGTCGTCGTCGCAGTCGTAGACGGTCATCGTGTCCCGCACACCAACGTATCTGAACCCGGCAAATCTCCGCAGTCGGCCCATCATTCTGCTCCCTGCCTGCCACCGGCTTCTTCTCCGGTGTCCCACTCCCCCCAATCCTGCCATTCGTCCATCTCATCCGCATCGGGCTCTTCGACCAGCAGATCGCTCCCCGGCGTGTCGACATAGGTGATCCGGTCAACGAGTTCACCTTCGGTCGACAGTTCGAGGTAGCCCATGAGCCCATAGGACCCTTGCTCGTCGGGGACCCACAGCGCCACGATCGGCTGGTTCCCGTCTTCACCTCTGGTGGCAACGACCTGGGGGTAACGGCGTAGCAGTCCCGCCAGTCCTTCGACGGCGCTCTCGACACCCTCCCCGTCGAACAGATCGGAGGTCACGTCGGCGGTGACCAGGTCGGCCAGACCGTCCAGATCACGAGCATTGAATAGGTCGACGAACTCGTCGCTGGCGTTTTCGACTGCGGCATGGGCGGGATCATTGGTCATCTGTTTCCTCCGCTGAAGATCCATCGCACCGGATCACCCACCAGGAGCACCAGGGCAGGAGGGGGCGAGGCAGACATTCTCCACTCCGGGACCGAACTCGGCGCCAGAGCCAGGAAGGCTGCCAGCATCAGCCGGCCGGCCAGCGAGCGGAACTCAGAAACGACTGGACTCACGATAGGTCCCGAATATCGGCTTCAATCTCGACACAATCTCCCCCTCGGTGGCCCGCCGGCGAGCCGCCTCAACCAGGAGGGGCATCAGGTTGGTGGTGTCGCGAGCGCCCACCTCCAGAGCCGAAAGCGCCGCCTCGACCGCCTGCTGATCTCGGGTACCGCGGACCCCGGCGACCCGCCTACGTTGCGTCTCCTCGACCGTCTGGGCGATTTGCAGGACCTCGATGGGCTCCTCCTCGTCTTTCACGAACCTGTTGACCCCGACGACGGATCGGTCGCCGGTGTTGACCGCCTTCTCGAACTCGTAAGCGGAATCGGCGATGGCGGACTGGAAGTAGCTCTCCTCGATGCCGCGCAACACGCCGTCCAGCATTGAGCCGCGGCCGAGTCGGTCTACAACCTGCAGGATGTCTTCGACACGCCGTTCCATACGATCGGTCATCTCCTCGACGAACCAGGAACCTCCGAGCGGGTCGATGGTATCCGCCACACCGGTCTCCTCGGCGATGACCTGCTGGGTTCGCAGGGCCAGTTCGGCCGCCGCCTCGGTAGGCAGGGCGTACACCTCGTCGAGGGCGTTGGTGTGCAAGCTCTGCGTGCCACCAAGCACTGCGGCCAGGGCCTCGACGGTAGTCCTGACAACGTTGTTGTCCGGTTGCTGGGCCGTCAGCGAAACACCGGCCGTCTGCGCATGAAACCGCAGTTTCAGCGAAGGCTCATCGTCGGTTCCGTATCGCTCCTTCATCCAGCGAGCCCAGATCCGGCGCGCCGCCCGGAACTTGGCGATCTCTTCGAAGAAGTCGATATGGGCGTCGAAGAAGAAAGAGAATCGCGGGGCAAAATCCTCGATGCGCATCCCGGCCCGCAGGCAAGCCTCCACATAGGCGAATCCGTCGGCCAGGGTGAAGGCCAGTTCCTGGGTGGCATTGGCTCCTGCTTCCCTGATGTGATAGCCGGAGATCGAGATCGTATTCCACTGGGGCACCTCTGTGCGACAGAAGTCGACCATGTCGACGATCAGCCGCAGATGGGGTTCCGGCGGAAACACCCATTCCTTCTGGGCGATGTACTCCTTCAAGATGTCGTTTTGGAGCGTGCCGCGCAGGTTCTTCCAGTCCACGCCCTGCTCTTCGGCGGCCACCAGGAGAAAAGCGAAGAGGATCACCGCCGGGCCGTTGATGGTCATGGAAACGGACACATCTCCGAGTGGAATCGCCTCAAAGAGACCTGCCATGTCGTCCGCCGAGTCGATGGCTACCCCGCAGTGACCGACCTCTCCGAGGGCGATCGCATCATCAGAGTCGTAGCCCATCAAAGTCGGCATGTCGAAAGCAACCGACAGTCCATGCTGGCCTTCCGCCAGCAGTTTCCGAAACCTTTCATTGGTGTCGGCCACGCCGGCAAACCCGGCGAACTGACGTATCGTCCAGAGCTTGCCGCGATACCCGGTGGCATGAATGCCGCGCGTGTACGGGTAGGCACCGGGGAATCCGATACGTTCGTCGACGTTCCCACCGTCAACCAGGGCCGGGACCTCTTCGAAGGAAAGGCTCACGAATCGTTCACGGCGCGGTTGCTGCCCTCCGTAGTCGCGCTCCCAGTCTTTCCACCCGCTCAAGGCTTCCTCCCGACGACAACCTCCGAACCGCAGTTGGGACATGGTGCCACTTCAATGTCTCCGACTATGAAGCTGAAAGAGCACTCCTGGCAGGTCGTTTTCGGCGACGGCTTCACCGGCTCGGGGGCAACCGGTGGCACCGTCAATGATGGCTCCGGCGCGGCCGCCGGGCGAACCTCGTTGACCGCCCCGCAGGCCGGACACGGGTATCGGCCGACCCCTTGCACGGGAAACTCGGTACTGCATCGCCCGCACCGAACGGTCATCATGGCGCTTCCTCCACCGCTTCTCCCACGGCCCCGATGGCCGCTAGATACCGGGCCTCACCGGCCAGCACTTCACGGACATCCGCCAGGTCGTAACTGACTCCGTGGCGGCCGCTGATTTGCCCGGCTATGTAGGCGACCGCCGGTTCGTGACCACCCGCAACCACCGTTACCTCCCGGGCGTGCTTGCGATCCGCCAGACCCTGCAGGTAGTACACCTCCCATTCGAGAATACGCCGCACCCCCGCCTTCCCGAGACGCCCACGTACGTCTTCATCCAGGTCTGCCAGTGCGAAGTCGACGGCATCGTCAACGGAGTAGACGAGGTAACCGGAGTCGGATCGGCGTTGGGCTTCCTGCCAGACCATGGCCGCAATCACCACCAGAAAGGCGGCCAGCAACAGTGCGCCGACGATGACTGCGGTCTGAGGTGACATGCCAATCATGCTACCGGGGCCTGCCCCTAACAACCGCCGAACCCGACCGGAGGATGGCCTCCGGATCCGGCTCTCGGTCCGCGGTCGCCACCTCCGCCGGGAGGAGCCGGGCAGGCGGTGAGTAACCTCGGCGGAAAAGGAGCCGGAGTGGATTTTGCCCTCATGACCGAGCCCCAGTTGGGCGGAACGTACCAAGAGCAGCTCGCCGCCGCCCGCTGGGCAGAACAGGCAGGTCTGGTGGCCTTCGCCCGTTCCGACCACTACTACGCCAACCGCCAGCCCGCACCCGACGCAACGGACGCTCTGGCGGTGATGGCCGGGCTCAGCCGGGAAACCGCTCGCATCCGCCTCTGTGTGCTCGTTTCGCCCATCACCTTCCGGCACCCGGCGGTGCTGGCCAAGACGGCCGCCACTATCGACCAGATGTCGGGTGGGCGCCTCGATCTGGGCGTTGGGACCGGTTGGATGGATCTCGAACACGATGCCTTCGGGCTGCCCTTCCCTGCCTGGAGCGAGCGGTTCGGCCGATTGGAGGAGGCGCTCCTCTACCTCAAAGCTGCGTTCGCCGACGGGCCCCAGTCTTTTGCCGGTCGCTACTACGAGCTGGAAGCCGACGTCCGTCCTAACCCGGTCACCACGATCCCCATCATTGTCGGAGGCCAAGGCCAGGCCCGCACGCCCCGGCTGGCCGGGACCTTCGCCGACGAATACAACCATTTCATTGCCGATCCTTCCGACATCGCCCCCAAGATCGCCAGAGTCCGCCGGGCCGCGCGGGAGGCCGGTCGCGACCCCGCCATGATCACGATGAGCGTGATGGGACCGGTACTGGTCGGGGTGGACGAAGCTGATTACCGGCGGAGGCTGGAAGCGGCCGCAGCCGTCCGAGATGATGAACCTGAAGAGCTCGAGCGCAGATGGGTCTCACACAGCATCCCGCTCGGACCTCCCTCCCGGGTTGCCGAGTCGCTGGCCGGGCTTCGTGAAGCCGGCGTCACCAAGTTCTATGTCCAGCACCTCGACCTTTCCGACCTGTCGGGACTCGACCGGACATTCGAGGTATTGCGCTCCTGAGAAGGGGGGTTCAAGGATCACCACCGCTGGTCGATAATGGCGATAGCGTCTACGGATGTTCAATGGTCTTCCGGTCTCAATCACGTTTTCAAACAAAGGTGGGTCGCCATGCGTGCACGAGTGACGGTTATCTTCATCGCGATGGCGGTGCTCGGCGCGGCGTGCGGCCCGGGCGGAGATGCCACCCCGCCTTCGTCGACGACCCTGCCCTCGACCAGCACCGCCCCGGAGGCCGCCGCCGTCGCCTTCGTGTACTCCTACGAGCCGGGTGACCACCACGACTACGGATTCGCCCTGGATCAGACCTTGCAGATGACCGTCGATGCCGAAGGTGATGACAGCCTGCTTGGTGAGGACCCGCCCGAGGACATCAACGTCACCACGTCCATCACCGGAACCATTTCCTATGACATTGCAGCGGGACCCGAACCGGGAACCCGTCAGATCTCCATCTCCGGCGTGTTCGATCAACTCGACATCGATGGCACCATCGATGGGGAACCCGTCGACCAGGCCATGATCGAAGACGGGACGGTCCCCGATCTCGTCGAGGTTCCGGACATCACGATCGTCATCGACGAGTTCGGCCACCTCGTTGCGGTGGATGGCGAGGAGATCCCGGAGGACTTCCCGTTCTTCGGCGGTCCGTTCAGTGAGTTGGGCGAGTTCACATCCGGTGGCCTGAGTGGCCATTTCGGTCCCGCCTTTCCAGATGAGCCCCTGGCAGTCGGAGACACCTGGTCGTTCACCCAATCCGATGAGATCGAAGGACTCGACGCCGCCATGTCGATCACCTCGACCTACGAGGTCATCGGGACCGAGACGGTGGACGGGCACGAGGTTGCGGCGATCGAGTTCACCACCGAAACCTCGGAGGTGATCCTCGACCTGGGAGAGATGTTCCAGGGACTCTTCGACGCATTCGGCGAACTCGGAGCAGAACCAGGGGATACGACCTCGGACACCGGGCGGGAGACCCCGGACATCACCTTCGTGATCACCGTGGCACCGTCCACCGCCAACGGCACGGTGTGGTTCGACCAGGAAGCCGGCATCGTCGAGAAATACTCGCAGGACACGACCAGCACCATCTCGATGCTCATGGATTTCTCGGACGCAGAAGCGGTGGTCCGCACGGCCGTCACCATGGACCTCGACATGCGGCTGACGGCGGAACTGATCGAGGGGCAGTCGGCCTGAGCCGGCTAGAGGATCCGACCTGGAATTCCACTATACCCGTCGTGTATTTAGGCTGTGCCCATGTCCACCCAGCCACTCCTCCAGATCGAAGACCTTCACGCCCGTGCCGGCGATACGGAAATACTGCGCGGAGTTGACCTCACGGTTGAGCGGGGCAAGATCGCCGCGCTCATGGGCCCCAACGGATCGGGCAAGTCGACGCTGGCCAATGTGCTCATGGGCCACCCGGATTACCGGGTCACCGCCGGGAGGATTCTCTTCAAAGGGGAGGACGTCACCGGGGCGCCGCCCAACTACCGGGCCAACCTGGGGATGTTCCTGGCGTTCCAGTATCCGGAGGAGATCCCGGGCGTATCGGTGGTCAACTTCTTGCGCACCGCTCTCTCCAACCGCACCGGCATCGATTACACGGTGCTGGAGCTACGCCTCAAGGTCATGGACGTCATGAAAGAGCTCGGCATCGAGTCGAGCTTCGCCGACCGCTACCTGAACGAGGGGTTCTCCGGCGGGGAGCGGAAACGCAACGAGGTACTGCAGATGGCCGTTCTCGAACCGGAGCTGACGATCATGGATGAGACAGACTCCGGTCTCGACATCGACGCTTTGCGTATCGTCGCCGACGGGGTCAATAAACTGACCGGCCCAGAACGGGGATTCTTGATCATCACTCATTATCAGCGCCTCCTCGACTACATCACGCCCGATGTGGTCCATGTCTTCATGCATGGCAAAGTGCTCACCTCCGGAGGCCCCGAACTGGCTGTTCGGCTGGAAGAGGAAGGCTACGAATCCTTCCGGACCGTCGCCCCGGTGTGAAAGCCCCGGCGGAATGATCGACCTCTCGCACCTGCGGCCGGATTTCCCGGTACTCCAGCGCCGGATTCACGGCAAGCCCCTGGTGTTCCTCGACTCGGCCGCCTCGAGTCAGAAACCAGCCCCGGTCTTGGACGTGATGGATGCTGTCTACCGAACCCACTACGCCAATGTCCATCGGGGGGCGTACCTTCTCTCCGAGGAATCCACAACCGCCTATGAAGAAGCGCGCGGCAAGGTAGCGCGGTTCATCAACGCATCCTCCCGCGCGGAGGTTGTCTTCACCAGAGGAGCTACGACGGCGCTGAACACCGTCGCCTTCGGGTGGGGCATGGATCATCTGAGCGTCGGTGACAAGATCCTGCTGACGACGATGGAGCATCACTCCAACATGGTCCCGTGGCAGATGGTCGCCCGCCGAACCGGTGCTGAGCTCGTCTACCTCCCGATGACACACGATTACCGGCTCGACGCCGACCGCCTTCCGGAATTCCTCGACGAACGCGTCAAGGTCGTCGCCTTCACCGGGATGTCGAACGTGACCGGGACCATGCCGCCCGTGGCCGACATTGCCAGAATCGCCCGCAACCACGGCGCCCTCGTCGTCGTCGACGCCGCCCAGTTGGTGACCCACGCCCCTGTTGATGTGCAGAAGCTGGGGGTCGATTTCATGGCCTTCTCCGGTCACAAGATGCTGGGGCCAACCGGTATCGGAGCGCTGTGGGGTCGCCCGTCGCTGCTCGAGGAGATGGAGCCTTTCGAAGGCGGAGGGGAAATGATCAGCGACGTCCGGCTCGACGGATCAACCTGGGCGCCGGTCCCCCACAAGTTCGAGGCCGGCACCCCTCCCATCGTCCAGGCCATCGGCCTGGGAGCGGCGGTGGACTATCTGGAGAAGATCGGCATGAAGTCGGTCCGCCAGCATGAACGAGAACTCACCGAATATGCGTTGAGCAGGCTGGCCGAACTTCCACCGGTACGGGTCTTCGGGCCGCCGCACATCGAAGAGCGGGGCGGCGTGATCAGCTTCGCGTTCGGCGATGTTCACCCGCACGACGTCGCCACGATCCTCGATCAAGAGGGTATTGCCGTTCGGGCCGGCCACCACTGCGCCAAGCCACTCACACGTGCGCTGGGCGTGCCGGCAACGACCCGCGTATCGTTCCAGGTGTACAACACCAAAGACGACGTCGATGCACTCGTCGTCGGCCTCCGGCGGGTACAAGAGGTTTTCCGTGTCGATTGAAGAGCTCTATCGCGAAGTGATCCTCGACCACTACCGCAACCCGCGCAACCGTGGGGTAATCGACCACCCCGACGCCCATGCCGAGGGCAACAACCCTCTGTGTGGAGACGAACTCACGCTCGATCTGCGGTTTGACGGCGACCGGGTCGCCGAAGTGGCGATCCGCGGTCAGGGATGTTCGATCAGCCAGTCCTCGGCATCGATGATGAGCCAGGCCATCGAAGGCAAAACGACCGGCGAGATCCTCGACCTCATCGCCTCGTTCAAGGCGATGATGGACATCGAGACGGCGCCGCCCGCCGGGCTCGACCCCGACCGGCCCGGCGCGATACTCGGAGACCTCGAAGCCCTACAGGGTGTTCGCAAGTTCCCGGTCCGGATCAAGTGCGCTTATCTGGCCTGGACCACCCTGGCAGAGGCCCTCCGCGATCGAGACGACCGGTAGTACCTATCAGTCGGTTTGGGGGGAAACGCAGCCGGGGAGCCTTCGCTCGCCTAGCCAAGGCCCCCTTCGGTCATTCGCTTGAGGTCGAGCGCCTTGTCGATCTCTTCTGCGCTCATCAACCCCTTTTCCAGCACGACTTCGCGCACCGTTCGACCGCTGGCAAATGCCTCCTTGGCCACAATCGAGCCGTTGTCATATCCGATATATGGGTTGAGAGCGGTGACCACGATGACGTTCTTCTCCAGCAAGTGCCGGGCACGCTCGACGTCTGCCTCTATGCCGTCAACGCATTTCTCGGCCATAAGCCGGCAGGAGGCGGCCAGCAGGGAGATAGATTCCCCCAGGTTTCGGGCCATCATCGGCATCATGACGTTCAGCTCGAAGTTGCCGTTGGCGCCTCCCCAAGCGATAGCCGCGTCGTTACCCATCACCTGTGCGGCGACCTGCATGGCCATCTCCGGTATGACCGGGTTGACCTTGGCAGGCATGATCGAGCTCCCCGGCTGCAAGGCCGGAAGCTTGATCTCGGCGATGGCCGTCACCGGACCCGAAGACAACCACCGAAGATCGTTGGCAATCTTGAACAGGGAGACCGCCACCGTCTTCAAGGCCCCTGATGCGTTGACGACGGCATCCTTGGCCGCCTGCGCTTCGAAGTGATTGGCAGCCTCGCGGAACGAGTACCCGGTACGTCCCGCCATGACGGCGATGACTTTGGCCGCGAACCCAACCGGGCAATTGATCCCGGTCCCGGTGGCCGTGCCGCCCAGCGGGAGCTCCTCGAGCTCCGGAATCACCCTTTCCACCCGTTCCGCTCCTTTGCGGATCTGAGCTGCGTATCCCGAGAATTCCTGCCCGAGTGTGACCGGCACTGCATCCATGAGATGGGTTCGCCCCGATTTGACGACGTCGGCAAAGTCATGCGCCTTGGCCTCCAGCGATGCGCCCAGTTGGGAAAGTGCCGGGAGCAGATCTTTGCGCAGTGCATCGACTGCCGCCACGTGCATGGCGGTGGGGAAGGTGTCGTTGGAGGACTGGCCGAAATTGACGTGGTCGTTGGGATGCACCAGCTTCGAACCCGGTTCGCCGCCCAGCAGCCGGGTCGCCCGATAGGCGATCACTTCGTTGCTGTTGGTGTTGCTGGAGGTTCCCGAACCCGTTTGGAACACGTCGACGGGAAACTGATCATCGAGATCACCCGCCATGACCTCATCGGCCGCCTTGCGGATGGCCCCTGCCTTGTCCACGTCCACGTGACCATCGGCTCCCGACACCTCAGCAGCAGAGCCCTTGAGTAATCCGAAAGCCCAGATGATGCGGCGGTCGATCTTGAGACCAGAGACCGGGAAGTTGTCGACGGCTCGCTGGGTCGATGCCCCGTAGTAGGCGTCGACGGGTACCTTGACCTCGCCCATCGAGTCGCGCTCAGTGCGATACTCCATGTTCAACTCCTCTTCTGGTTGGCTTCTCGTAAGCGTAGGCGCCACTTCCCGGTCCAACCCAGGGACCTAAGACCCTTATACGGACGTCAAGACTGAGCCTCCCTCTGCCGATACATGCACAGAAGTGGCACGGAACACCGTCGACCAAACACAAGAGGAAATACGTGACGCACTCAGTGCGCCGGCCTGACGGCTCTCCCGCGATTGTGCGCGGAACTACCAGGGTGTGGGTGCTCACCTCGGTCATTGCGCTGGCTGCCGCGGCTGTTTGGTACTCGGTTCTGGATCTGGGGGTGTTGCGGACCTCACCACAGTTGCCGTGGTGGGGCCTGGCCGTCGGCTTCTATGTGGCGGGGTTGGCCGTCGTGCACCTCCGTTTCCGAACGGACGCGTACTCCTTCTCGATGGGCGAGATCCCCCTGATTTTGGGCCTGTTCTTCGCCGCGCCGATTCAACTGGCGGTGGGCCAGCTGGTGGGAATCTCGGCCGTCTATGCCTTCAACCGCCGGCTCCCTCCCATCAAACTCGCGTTCAATATCGCTCAATTCTCTCTACAGGGCGGATTGGCCGTCATCGTCTTTCGTGGCATTGTCGCGCTCGGGGATCCGCTGGGCATGACCGGATGGTTAGCCGCGGTGGCGGCCAGCCTGGTAGCGACCATCACTGCGACCCTGTTGATCAGCAGGGCCATCCGGCTCACGGGCGGAGGGGTGCCACGCCGAAATCTCGTGCAGGTTCTGGCGCTCAGTTCTCTGGCCGGTTCGATGAATGCCAGTCTGGCCGTGAGCGGGGTCGTCATCCTGTGGGCGGCGCCCTCAGCAAGCTGGCTGGCGTTGATGCCTCCGGTGATCCTCTTTCTCGCCTATCGCGCCTATGTGTCGCAACGCCACGAGCGAGCCAAACTGGAATCACTCTACGAGGCCACCCGGGCGTTGCAGCGGTCACCGCAGATCGAAGCCGCGCTGGTGGCTGCCTGCCGGGATGCCACTCGGATGCTCGACGCCGAGTACACCGAAATCCTTCTCTTCTCAGAACGGAACCGGCTGGAGACCTTCTGGACGGCGGTCGGACCGGGAGACCGACTGATCGTGATGCAACCCGCCGACCTGCCGCCGGGTGCATGGGAGAGATTGGCCGAAGTGGGTCAGGCCACGCTGTTGCGCGAGCGCGATGCATCCGCCCTCAACCTCCCTCCATCCGACCGGGGCCGGCTCCGGGAAGCGATCGTTGCTCCCTTGACTCGTGCCGGAGGGGTGGTCGGGGCGATCGTTGTCTTCAATCGTGTCGGCGACATCAGTTCTTTCGTGGCGGACGACGTACCTCTACTCGATACCCTGGCCAACCAGATCAGCGTGTCCCTCGAGAACGGCCGCCTGGAGGACTCGCTCGCCCAGCTCACCACCCTGAAGGACAGCCTCGAAGAGGTCATCAGGTCGAAGGACCGCTTTGTCGCCTCGGTGAGTCATGAACTGCGGACACCGCTCACCGCGGTGGTCGGGCTGTCCCACGAACTCCACGACAATTGGTCGATCTACGACGGGGGCGACGCCAGAGAGATAGTCGATCTCATCGCTTCACAGAGTTCCGAGCTGTCCGACATCATCGAAGACCTCCTGGTGGCCACCCGGGCGGACACCGGGACGCTCACCCTCCAGCCACGCCGGGTGGATCTCCGCGCCGAGCTGAACACCGTCATTGCCGGCCATTGTGTGGGCGGGGCAAGGCCGATCCCGACGGTCAACATCGATCCCCGGGCTGATTTCATATGGAGCGATCCCCTCCGATTACGACAGATCATCCGCAACCTGCTGACCAATGCGGCTCGCTACGGCGGAAGCAACGTGTCCGTACATGCCTTCCGGGACGGCCCCCGGGTGACCGTTGCCGTGCGGGACGACGGGCCGGGAATCACTCTCGACCAGGCGGAAACCATCTTCGACCCGTACACCTCGGCCCACGAGCCCGGAACACAACCCGGATCGGTAGGGCTCGGATTGGCCGTGTCGCGCACGCTGGCGCGGCTGATGAATGGAGACCTCGTCTACAACGGGAACGGCGGCACGGCCTTTGAACTGACTATCCCGGCCGACGCTCCTTGAAGCGACAGGTAGATCGACCCGATCAGCTATCGAACGGGGTGTCGGTGAAGTACTCGGATGCCGCTTTCTGGAGCGGTGGAGGAGCGGGGAGTTCGATACCAAGACGTTGCCGTACCGCCTCGTAACCGCCGTCCTCGAGCTCATGGGCGAGTTCCGGGCCTCCAGATTCGACAATCCGTCCATTCATCATCACATGGATCCGATCCGGGGTGAGATAACGAAGGATCCGGCTGTAGTGGGTGATCATCACCACGGCCATGTCGGGGTTGCGCATGGTTTCGACAGCCTCAGCAACCTCTCGGACCGCATCGATGTCGAGTCCGGAATCGATCTCATCGAGTATCGCCACCTTGGGAGCCAGCACGGCCATCTGGAATATCTCCGAGCGCTTCTTCTCTCCGCCGGACAGATCAACGTTGACCGCCCTGTCGAGGAAAGGTTCCATGTCGTATTCGCCGGACGCGGCTTCCAGGCGAGCCTCGAGTTGATCCTGCGGTATGGCCCGCTCGTCGGCGATCTCTTTGAGGAATTCCCGCAATCCGACGCCTGCCACTTCGACCGGATATTGAAACGCTTGCATGAGCCCGAGCCGGGCCCGATCGGTAACCGACTTGTCGAGGAGTTCAATGCCGCCCAACTCGGCGGAACCATTCACCGTGTAGTCCCGTTTGCCGGTCAAGACGTGACACAGGGTGGACTTCCCTGAGCCATTCGGCCCCATGATGGCGTGGAACTCACCAAATGGGACTTCGAGGTCGACGCCCTTGAGGATGACCGTATCACCCACCGAGGCCCGGATGTCCCGAATCAACAGAGCAGTAGTGGTCACGATTCCTCCCGGTCGTCGAGGAGCAGATACACATCTCCGTCCTCGGTCTTGGTTTGGTATACAGGCACCGCTTTGGTGGCAGGAAGTGACCGCGCCTGTCCGGTGCGCAGGTCAAAGGACGCCCCGTGCCGGGGGCATTCGATCTCTTCGCCGAAGAGTTCTCCTTCCGAGAGTGAGGCCTCGGCGTGACTGCAACGGTCTCCGATGGCGTGCACCTCATCCCCGACGCGAAACAGAGCGATACGGTGCGTTCCTGCCTCGATTAGGACGCCGCGGCCTTCCGGCAGCGAAGCGGTGCTGGTGATCCTGGTCCAACCGGCCATCACACCCGGCCTTCCTGCTGGGCCTCCACGAATTTCCGGGTGACCGCCGCACGGACCGGTGCAGCCAGGGCCGCATGCGGGAGTCGGTTGATCACCTCCTCGAAGAAGCCGTGCACCAGCAAACGGGCGGCTCTGCCTGCGGAGAGACCCCGGCTCATGAGGTAGTAGAGCGGCTCCTCCTCGAGTGGCCCGACGGTCGAGCCATGCCCGCAGATGACATCGTTGCTGAGGATCTCCAGGTTGGGCACGGAGTGAGCAGAGGCGCCCTCCGAGAGAACCAGGTTGCGATTCGTTTCAAAAGCGCTCACCTTGGAGATGTCTTTCTCTATCTTCACCAGACCGGTGAAGACGGAACTGGCTTCGTCCTCCACGGCCCCTTTGAGGAACACATTTGACGACGTGTTCGATCCCAGATGGTTCATGAACAGCCGGTAGTCGAGGGTTTGCTCCTGCTCGCCGAAGAACAAGCCGACCAAGTCGGTGGAGGCGCCGCGACCGGCCACATCGAGAGTGAGATGTAGTCGTCCCAACCGTCCCCCCAGCCCGACTTCTCCCAGCCGGGCGGTGGCATCTCGCTCGATGAGAACCCGCTCATGAATGATGCTGTGTGTCTCGTAGCCGAACCGTTGTACCGTGCTCAGTCTGAGGCGCGCACCATCGTTGACGAACGCCTCGATCTGGGGATTCACCACCAGGGATCTTCCAGCCGGGGACCTGAAACCAACCACCACGCTTGCTTCGGCGTTGGCCTCGACCACAACCGTTATGTGAGGAAACGACACGGTGCCCTCTGCAGTGGCCTGCACGTCGATGTAGAAAGGAAGATCCACGTGATGGTCGGGTGGTACCTGCAAGAGAACCCCATCGTGGGCGAAGGCGTGGTGGGCGGCCGAGAACACGTCGAGGTCGGGGGCGACTCCTGTGCCGAGCAATGACGAGAGGATTCCCTCGTGTTTTGCGAACCCATCCCGCAATGACACAAACACGGCCCGGTCGTCGTGCACCTGCAGACCGGTCACCGTTCCATCCACGATCGTGGCCTGCCCTGCCGTCGGGTCGAGGGCGGCAGCTAGGTCGTCGGCGCCCTCAATACCTGCCTCCGGAGAGGGGGCAAGCCCGAGATCCTTGAGCTGGAATGGCAAATCGACATACCGCCAGACCTCTTCTGCGGATGACGGCATCTCGAGTTTCTCAAAGAACTCCCAGCCCCGTCGGCGCGAAGCGGCCACCCACTCGGGGACCTGCGCGCTGAGCTGATCGAGTGTCTCCGGGCGAAGGGGTAGAGCCGGACGGGGTTGCACGAATGGAACTCCTCGAAGGGTGATGCTCGACCATGGTATTAGCACTGAGCAGATAGGAGAAACTAGGTGACTTTCCACTCACTACTCACCACTGTCGCCCAGCACCTCGTTCGCCCTTGCGAACACTGCTTCGAGCATCTGTTCGGTCAATCGGCCGGTGAACGTGTTCTGCTGGCTGGGGTGATACGAAGCGATCAACAATGGCCCCGCCGGCCGCAGATCGATCTCCACACCGTGCGCGAACCGGGGACGCGGGATTGGAATGCTCACGTGCCGACCGTGCAGAACACGCAGGACCTGCACATAGGCAATACTGCCCAGAGTCACGACAACCTCGACACGACTGAGGAGATCGAGTTCGGCCTCCAGCCAGCAACGACACTCCTCCTGCTCGGCTCGAACCGGCTTGTTGTCGGGCGGAGCACAACGAACGATGGCGCTGACATATGCATCGGTCAGCATGAGTCCATCGTCCCGGGACACGGCTTCCGACTGGCTGGCAAATCCAGCCAGGTGAAGCGCCCGGTACAACCAATCCCCGGATCGGTCGCCGGTGAACATCCGGCCGGTACGGTTGGCGCCGTGCGCCGCAGGTGCGAGCCCAACGATGAGGAGTCTCGCCTGCGGGTCGCCATACCCGGGAACCGGTTTGGCCCAGTATTCCCAGTCACGAAAGGCGGCCCGCTTCTCGCGGCCTACCCGCTCCCGCCAGGCAACCAGCCGTGGACAGCGCCGACAGCCGACCAGATCCCTTTCCAGTGCGGCCATCCCCATCTGCAGGAGCGTACCGGGCAGAATGGCACCGCATAAACGGAATGAGGCCATGGGCAAGAGTGCCGTCGCCTGGGTGGCTCCCATGGCATTCGGCTGTGTGACGATCTTCTTCACCGCAGCCCTCCTCCCGCTGGGGATGGACGGCTCCGGGGTGATCAGTCGGCGGTGGTGCCCGTCTCGGGTGGTTTGAGCGCGCCGGACGTGTGGTTGCTGTTGGCGTTCCATAGCATCCAGCCGATGCCGTACTCCTCAGCTGCGTCGATCTCGGCCCGCACCTCCGAAGGGCCGTAGTAGTAGTCGGCCAGCCAGGGACGCATGATGGCCGTCGACTGCACCCGGGGCATACCGGCCGCCAGCGCCGAATCGATGACCTCTCCCGGATAGTCGAACGGTTTTTGGAACCCAAACGAACCGTCCGAATAGTGGTCCGGGTAGATCATCGGGCTGATGACGTCGACCACCTCGGAGAAATCCTCGGTTCGCTGGCCGATGCCCTGGTCGTCGGGAACGGACAAAACGATGGCGAACACGTCTGCCGCCACGGCGCACCCCATCGGATTGACCAGTTCTCGAGCCTGTTGCAGGAAAGCGGCAATCACGGCCACCCGGGCCGCCCCTGATTCAGGGTCGTTGTAGGCACCCAAGTAGGCCGTGCCACCGTCGAACTGAACCGAACTCCCGAAACCGTCGGGAAACCGCACGTAGTCGAACTGGATCTCATCGACGCCCGCTCCGCATGCTTCGGCGGCGAGATCGAGGGCGTACTGGCGGGCGACCGGATCGGTCGGGTCGAGGAAGTACTGATCGCCTTTGTGGAACGGGGTCCCATCCGCGTTGCGGACGGCCAGATCGCGGCGGGCCCGAGCCGCCACCGGGTCCTGGAACGTGACGATGCGACCGATCATGTAGAGATCGTGTTGCTCTACTTGCTCAACAATGTCGGCCAGTTGATAGAACTCCCGGGTGGCGCCCACCTCCTCGGCGAGCGGAACGTTGGAAAGGTAATACACACGTCCGGACTCGTCCTTCAGATCAACGACCAACGAGTTGATTTCGGTGTTGTCGGCCAGACTCAAGAGCCCGTTCCACGCCTCCGAATTCTGCGGAGTCCAACCCGTGATGTGGAGGGCTTTCACCATCCTTGGCTCGAGGACGACGTCCAACCGGCCCGTTACACCATCCCAGGTCACCGCGGCGGGCATCCAGGCGGGTCGACTCACGACGGCCTCTCCGGCCACAACCCGTTCAAGGCGGAACGAACCGTCCACACCACTGATCGCTTCCGCGCCGCCGAGTTCAATTGCGGCGCCCTCGATTCCCTCCCCGGCTGCGTTCGCCACGCGGCCGGGGAGTACCACCGGCCGCAAGGAGATCCGTACCGGATCTTCGCTGAACACCTCGAGGTTCGACGTTGCCTCGTGGAATCCCGGAGCGAACGCGGTTACGACGATCGGTACCTCTTCCCAGATGGTGGACGCCACCCCGGTTGCGTCGGCCTCCGTCACCAATCCTTGGAAGTCGACCTGCGCCCCGGCCACTGAGCCTCCTGCCTCGTCAACAACGGCGACCGAGATCAATGGAGCAGGCGGAAGGGGTGGAGCCGGCGTCTCTCCAACCACGACCATCGACGTGTTGAGACAGGCGCTCAGCCCGAGGGAACCGAGCAAGAGCAGCGCAAGCCGGGGACCGTCGACAATGGGACGCCAGACCGGGCCGCTTTGCATAGCACGAGAGGGTACTCAACTCGCATGGCTGTTCGACAACTGAAGTGACTGTCGCCGAACCGCACCAGACTTTTGGCCGTTGTCAGTGTCACGCCGGCGTGATACCTTGCGGGAGCTGGCAATAACAGGAGATGCCAAAGTTTGCCAAAGCGCGGCCGTAATTCAGTCCCCATGTACGACACGGTGGGCATATATCTCGAAGAGGTATCCGCTCACACTCTGCTTGACGCCGAAGATGAGGTCCGGTTGGCGAGAGCCATGGAAGCCGGCCGCAAAGCTCAACACAAGCTTGATTCGGGCGACGATCTGACGCCTGCCGAACGGGCCAAGCTCTACCGCCTCACTCATGCCGGCGAAGAAGCCAAGATGACGTTCATCCGGTGCAATCTGCGCCTGGTGATCTCCATCGCCAAACGCTATGCGGGACGGGGACTCGATCTCTTGGATCTCATCCAGGAGGGGAACCTGGGTCTGATCCGAGCGGTGGAGAAATTCGATTGGAGAAAAGGGTTCAAATTCTCCACCTATGCAACCTGGTGGATTCGCCAGGCCATTACCCGGGGTCTCGGTAACCAGGCCCGCACCATCCGGCTTCCGGTCCATATGGTCGACGTCGTCAGGACCGTCCAGGACACAGAACAGGCGTTGACCGAGGAACTCCACCGACAGCCAACCTATGCCGAGATTGCAGAGTCAAGCGGACTCGACCTCGAACGGGTTCAGGCAGCATTGTCGGCTCCATCCGACACTGTGTCACTCGACCGCCCGGTTGGTGAAGAGGGTGACGCGGAGCTGCAGGACTTCGTCGAAGATGAAACCGCCCCCGACCCGTTCGGATACACGGCGGCCGTCATGCGGCGCCTCCATCTGATCGACGCTCTGCGGATCCTCGAAGAGGGCGAACAGCAGGTGCTCATGATGCGGTTTGGCCTGGACGGAGGCGAGCCCCGGACTCTGTCTGATGTGGGGAAGATCTTCAACCTGACCCGCGAGCGGGTGCGGCAGATCGAAGGACGGGCCATCTCCAAGCTGCGGCACCCTTCGTGCTCCATCGATCTCGAGTCACTGCTGTAACCTTCCGCTATGAACGGATTCGAATTCACACCCGACATACTCATCGTGGTGGCGGCCGCGGCTTTTGGTGGTCTGCTGGGGGGTGTCGCGACCGGCCGGAAAGCCTCGGTGATTGGTTCGATCCTGATGGGCACGATCGGCGGCCTGGTTGTCACCATCCTGACGCGCGCCGCCAAGTTCCCGCCCATCGTCGAGGTAGCCGGCTACTCGGTCGTCTATGCCATCCTGGGCGGAATCCTGCTGGCTGCCGTCATCGGCTTCGGCAGCAGGTAGGTCCGGCAAGACCTGGCTTCATCTGGCGACCTCGTCGGGATTCTTGCGCGAAGGGCTCCACCCCAACCCGCCCAGGACAACCTCTCCGGGCATCACAGCTAGACGGAACGGGTGATACCCCCATCGACGCGGATGTTCTGCCCGGTCACGTATCCTGCTCCGGCGGACAGGAGGAACACAACCGTCTTGGCGATCTCCTCAACTGTCCCGGGCCGGCCCATCGGGATCCTGGCGACGGTGGTCTCGGCAACCGGGTAACTGTCGATGAAGCCGGGCAATACGTTGTTCATGCGGATGCCGTCGGCGGCGTACGTGTCGGCGTACAGCTTGGCGAAGCTCCCCAGCGCAGCCCGAAGGGTGGCTGAGACGGGAAACGTGGGATCCGGCTCGTAGGCGGCGAAGGTAGAGACATTGACGAAAGCTCCGCCGCGCCGTGATTGCATGATCGGGGTAACCAGACGAGCCATGCGCACTACGTTGAGCAACACCAGGTCGAGACCGGCGTACCAGTCCTCATCTGAAATCTCGAGGAGCTGCCCCTTGGGCGGGTGCCCCGTGTTGTTGACCACCGCGTCGACCTGCCCGAAGGCCTTGACGGTATTATGCACAAGTGTCGCCAGATCCGCCGGATCCGCTACCGAGCCGCTCAAACCGATACCACCCAGCTCATCCGCCAGCTCAACGGCTGCCTCCGAGATCGACATGAGCGAAACGGTGTACCCATCGGTCGCCAATTGGCGGGCAACGGCCGCCCCTATACCCTTACCTGCGGCAGTGACTATGGCCACCTTGTTGCCACCCATGGCCCTCCTGATTCGGTGGAACATGACTCTAGGTGGCGGCGCTGGTGGTGGCCTCCCGGCCAACTGCGAGCTGAGCAGTCACCGACCCGAATCAACCGGGAGTCCGGCGCTCGCCCAGCCCCGAAACCCACCTATCACATCCCCTGCCTGCCGGAACCCGAGATCTCTGAGCGAGGATGCCGCCAGGCTTGACGAACAGCCGTCGTTGCATACCGGCTTCGGGTCTCACCCCGTTCACCGAGTGGGACGGACGTCTCGAAGCCGTGCTATCCGATGGCTCCGGCTTCTATCATGTTGAGTTCGATCAGTCGGTTCATCTCGACGGCGTATTCCATGGGTAGTTCCTTGACGATCGGTTCGATGAACCCGGCCACGATCATGGAGGTGGCTTCCTCTTCGCTCA
>DATEVB010000059.1:0-4658 GCA_035282865.1 Acidimicrobiia bacterium
GCAACAGCAGCACGATTACAGCTCGCTTCAGCACGAAACCCACCTCCTTGGTTCTGCCGCGCCGGCCGTGACGCGAAGTTGTCGGTATCGTATACGATGTCAGATCCGCGTGTCGTGGGAACCCACAAGATTTTCGGGCGAGCCTGATTGGGAGCCCGCCAGACCCCAATTGAACGCATCCACAGGTTTGACGGCTTCCATCGACGAGCGATCGACTGCTTCACCGCACACGCCGGCCGATCTTTACGCAAGAATGGGGTAACCGACGGAAGGACGTGAGGTGGCGGCGTACAAAGTTGTGGTGAGCGATCAGGTATTCCCGACGGTGGACCTCGAGCGGGCCATGCTGGCCGAGATCGACGCTGAGCTTCTGGTGGCAACCGGCGATGTTGATGCGGTGCTGGAGGTGGCCGCCGACGCCGATGCCGTCCTCAACACCTACCTCCCCTGGAGCGCCGATACTCTCGGCCGTCTCGAGCGCTGCAAGATCATCGCTCGCTACGGCATCGGGGTAGACAATATCGACCTTCAAGCCGCCGCCGCAGAGGGAATCGTCGTGACGAATGTTCCCGACTACTCGGTTCAGGAGGTTGCCGCCCACAGCCTGGCGCTGATGATGGCGATGCTCAGGAAGATTACCGTCGGTGACGCCCTCATCCGCTCTGGTGGTTGGAAGATCGATGCACTTCGTCCGATTCGCCGGCTGAGCACGCTCACCGTTGGCTTGCTCGGCTACGGGCGTATCGCCCGCCGATTCGCTGAGGCGGTGCAAGCCTTGGAGATGGACCTGGTTGTCTACGATCCGTACATCAAGCCCGGGCCCGGCATTCCACGGCTCGTCGATCTCGGCGAGTTGCTGGCAATCTCCGATGTGGTATCGGTGAACGCTCCTGCGACCCCGGAGACCCGCGGCATCATCAACGCCGCCACGCTTGCCAATATGAAGCCTTCTGCGATCCTCGTGAACACGTCACGCGGACCGCTAGTCGTTCTCGACGATCTGATAGCGGCGCTGAAGGATGGGACGATCGCCGGCGCCGCGCTCGACGTGTTCGAACAGGAACCGCTCGACGCCTCCCGTATCGAGGGAGTTCCCAACCTGCTGGTCACGCCGCACATGGCGTATTACTCGGAGGAGGCGCTCCAAGAATCACAGCGCAAAGCCGCGACGCAGGTCATCAAGGTGCTCACCGGCGAGGAACCCGACTACCAGGTGAACAAGCGCTGACAGATCAGATGACGGGGTTGCTGAGCCGTCCGATGCCATCGATGGCGATCTCCACCCGGTCACCCGGCTGGAGGTAGCGGGGCGGGTCGAAGCCGATCCCGACCCCGAGGCCGGTGCCGGTGGCGACCACGTCACCGGGCTCGAGGGTCATGACCGCGCAGAGCGCGGCAATCAGGGTGGGTACGTCAAAGATCAGGGCCGAGATCGGCGCCTCCTGACGGAGTTCGCCGTTCACCCAGGTCCGCAACCACGATGCGCCGATGTCCGGCAGCTCGTCGATGGTGGTTATGCACGGACCCATCGGACAGAAGGTGTCCGGGCTCTTGCCGATAAACCACTGGACGTGGCGTTTCTGGAGGTCGCGCGCCGTTACATCGTTGATGATGGTGTACCCGTACACATGCTCCATCGCCCGTTCCCGGGGGACCGATTTAGCCGGGGTGCCCACCACGAACGCCAGTTCCCCCTCGTAGTCGGTGGTCCCGAGGGGATCGTTGGAGGTGTCGATGGGAACGCCCGGGCCGATAACGGAGGTCGGAGCCTTGGTGAATACCACCGGGTGATCGGGGATCATCTGCTTCTCCGAGGCATCGAACCCGGAGTCCGAGAACTCCTTGGCATGATCCCGGTAGTTTCGGCCGACCGCCATGACGTTCTTCCGGGGGCGGGGAATCGGCGCCAGCATTTGGAGCGAAGCCGATGCGAGGCGCGGTGCCGATTCGAATGCGGTACGTAGCCGACCCAGACCGGCGGATCCAAGTCCAACGAGATCGACCATGTCCGAGGGGAGCCCGCGGTCGACCGTGGTCACGTCCGCCACCACATCCCCATCGAGCACGCCGATTCGGCGTCCGTTCTGGTCTTCGAAGGTGACGATGCGCATGGGCTCCTCTTCGACGGCGGTCCGATCCTATAGGATTCCGGCTTGGAAAGGATCACCGAATGACCGACAAGTTGGTGTCAACGGAGTGGCTGCACGACCATCTCGCCGACCCGACGATCCACATCCTCGAGGTGGGTTCGTCAGACGACCGGGACTACCGGCTGGGACACGCGCCGGGTGCGGTGTGGGCGTTTTGGCAGCAGCTGTGCTGGGACGACGCAATGCGACAGCTTGCTACCCCCGCTCAGATGGCCAAGCGAATGGGAGAGCTCGGGATAGGAGACGAAGACACCGTCGTGCTGATGAGCGACCAGGCTCAATACACCGCCTATGCCTATTGGACGATGGTGATGGCCGGGGTCACGAGTGTCCAGCTTCTCGACGGCTCGCGTACTGCCTGGGTATCGGAGGGGCGACCCCTCACAGTCGAGATCCCCGGACCGCAACCTGTCGACCGAGCGGAAGGAATCGCCGATCTATCGAGCCGCATCGGAAGGGACGACATCCTCGAGCACCTGGGGGAAACCGGCCGGATCATCGTCGACGCCCGTTCACCCGAGGAGTTCCGGGGCGAACGGGTGATGCCCCTGCCCAAATTCGACCACGGGGCCCAGCGAAAGGGCCGGATTCCGGGGGCGGCCCACCTCTATTACCGGGAGCTTTTGAACGACGATGACACTTTCCGATCTCCCGAACACGTCGCCGCCATCCTCGAGAACATCGGGGTCGATGACGGCGAGGTCGAGATCGTCACTTACTGCCGGTTGAGCCACCGCGCCACGCTGGTCTGGTTCGCGCTGACGGAGATTCTGGGTCGCCCTCGTGTGCGGGTCTACGACGGATCGTGGACCGAGTGGGGCAGTATGGTCGGGATGCCGATCGAACTCTGACCGATCACACCCTCAGAACGTGTAGACCGTTCCAACCGTATTCGGAATGACCGCCTCGGGCAGCCGCCCGGCGAGGGCATGCGTTGCCTGAAAGCCTGTGCAGTGAGCGGGCACCAGATAGGCAGGGTCGAAGGCCGCGATCGCCTCGACGGTAGGAGCGATACGGTTCAACATGGCTCGGCTCCCGAGGTGAAACCCGCCCATCAAGGCATGGACAAGACCTGTGCCGGTGAGACGGGTCACATGGCGGAGGATATTGACCACCCCCGCATGCCCGCAGCCCGTCATCACCACCAGTCCCTTCCCACGGAGGTTCAGCACCAGCGCCTGGTCGTCGAGGATCAAGGGATCCGGCTGCCATGCGGTGCCACGAAACGCCTCGTGCCCCGCAAAGCCTTGCTCGAAGTTCGTGATCCGGTCGATCTCACCCGTGACCAGCACCGACCCGCCCAGCAGGAACGACGGCCGAGCCTGCTCGGTGATCTCGAAGCCCGCCTCCTCCAAGGCACGACGGCTGGTGGTCGGCAACTCGCGCGGGTCGCGTCCTCCGACCACCACCCTCCGCCGGTTCCAGAACTCGGGATGAAGGTAGACGGGCAGGTTGGGCCGGCCCAGCGCCTCGATCAGCCCATGCATCCCTGTGGTGTGGTCGTAGTGCCCATGGCTGAGAACAATGGCCTCGATCGTGGTCGGGTCGACTTCGAGGCGCCGCATGTTCTCGATCATCCCATTGGGGCTTACGCCGGTGTCGAAAAGGATCCGATGGGTGGTGTCACCTTTGGCCACGTCCACGAGGGCTGAGAAGCCATGCTCGGCCACCAGGGGGACGGAACTGCGTCCTCCGACCATGGTCTGTGCTTCCAGGGTCCCTCTCCCCCACCCTGCCCGCCGGGCGGGACCGGTGTTGGGGGCGGTCGTGTCGGCCACGTTGTCGACCAGGCTGGTGATGCGGACCGAGTCGACCGGTTCCAGGGTCATCGTCTCCATGATCCGACTCTTGGAGACTACCGCTAAGAGCGATGGTCGAACTGATCCACCGTCTCGCCGGTTTCGGCGAAGGTCCTGGTCACATGAGTGGAGCCGTACACCCACAAGATACGCATCACCGAGTCCCCGGTGTTGATGAAACGATGGGATTCCCCCGGAGCAATCTGTGTCGTGTCATAACGCCCTGCGGGCCGCCGGACGCCGTTGAGTTCAGCCATCCCTTCCCCCTCCACTACCGTCACCTGCTCGATGGTGTTGTGGGAGTGGAGCGGAATCGCCGTCCCCGGCGGGAAACTCGTGATCCCCATGATGAACCCCTGATCTTCGAGGGGAACGGGAGTCAACGAAACACTCTCGATCCCGTCACCGCGGGCCACTCGAGCCGCCTGGTCGAAACGGATGAGCACTGCCATGGGAAACCTCTTTCTCTCTTCGCTGAAGACGGTACTCCAATCGGGTAAGGTCGCGACGTGGTGAAACACCATCAGCCCCAGTATCAGCCCTGGTCGCCTCGACGGCTCGAAGATCGCCGCCTGGTCACCGGCGCCGGCCGCTACGTTGGCGATCTCGCCCCGGCGGGCATGGTGCACGCCGCCTTCGTCCGGTCACCCCTCGCCCATGGCGTGATCACCGAGCTCGACACCGACGACGCCCGGCAATACCCGGGCGT
>DATEVB010000060.1:0-9307 GCA_035282865.1 Acidimicrobiia bacterium
GGCACCGCCAGCCGCGAAAGCCTGCTCGCCCTCTCCCAGACCCTCCTGGAACACCGAGTCGGATTCCTGGCCTCCAGTGGTACGCACGGAGATCCGAATGGAATCGGACGCCAGACCATCGAGCTGCCACTTGAGAATCCAATTGGCGCTCACCACGAATACGCCCGTCGAAGTCGAACCATCGCCCTCGAAGTTTCTCACCAGCACTTCGGTCGGTCCGGGTATCGAGGTGGTGGCCGCCCGGTCGTCGCCGCCGGTCAGCATGATCGCGATGATGATCGGGGCGGCTGCCACCATCAGCATCAGCGCCGCCCCGCGCGCCCCGCGCGCCCAGCGGATCGCCCGCACATGCCGCACCCGCCGGGCACCCACCCGGTTATCAGTCAATGTGGTTGCGCCTTCATGCATATGCCATACAATCGATGGACAAAGGATCTATTCCACAAGGGAACACCGTCGCTATCGAGAGGAAGAATCCCACTTGTCAGGGCTCTCGATTCGGGTCGACCACGTCCCCGGTCATCATGCGACGCGCCACCATCACAAAGGGACAAGTCACCGCTGCAAACTTCGGTTGTGCCGCCCATCAACTCGCCGTGTCTCAAGCTGCCTCCATAGCGGCTTGTCTGGTATCCATTCTCGCGGAATTCTGGCATCAGGTCACCGCGAAGCTTGCACGGCCCCGCAGGATCTAGGCCGACCGCTCCAACACAATACCGGCCAGATGCTCTCCTATGGCCAATGAGGCGGTGGCGGCCGGTGAGGGAGCATTGAGCACGTGCAGGGCTCGTGGTGACTCTTGGATGGCGAAGTCATCGAGGAGGTTGCCCGCTCGATCCATGGCCTGGGCACGCACCCCGGCACCGGCCCGGACAACATCTCCGACGCGGATGGCCGGAACCAGCCGCTGCAGTGCGGCCACAAAAGCCCGGGAGCTGGCCGAGCGGACCATCTCACCAATGCCGGTCTTCCAGTATTTGCGGGCGACCACCCAAAAACCGGGATGCCGCAGCGTTTCCCATAGATCACCGCCGTCTATCGACCCCCATCGATAGCCCTCTCTCGATAGGGCC
Source organism: Acidimicrobiia bacterium (assembly GCA_035282865.1). Taxonomy (GTDB): domain Bacteria; phylum Actinomycetota; class Acidimicrobiia; order Spongiisociales; family UBA4744; genus UBA4744. The sequence continues at coordinate 1,074 of DATEVB010000060.1, forward strand.
AAGACTGCGTTGGGTCCCGCTTCGATACCACCGGTTACGGTTTTGGTGAAGTGCACCCCGAGGAAGGGGAAGCGGGGATCGGGCACGGGGTAGATCATGCCGTTGACCAAATGTGATCGCTCTTTCTTGATCTGGTAGTACTCGCCACGGAACGGGACGATCTGAACCTGCGGATCGGCCCCGGCCATGCGCGCCACCCGGTCGCATTGCAGCCCGGCGCAGTTGACTAGGTACCGGGCGGTGAAGTCGCCGATCGAGGTACCGATACCGATCTGGGAGGCGTCGTTGACGATCGTGAGAACCTCCGCATGGAGTCTGACCGCTCCACCACGTGCCTCGAGGCGAAGAGCCATGGCCCGGCCGATCTGCTGGTAGTCGACCGAGGCGGTCCCGGGCACGTGCAAACCGGCCACCCCGGCCGCGTTGGGCTCGATCTCCCGGATGCCATGGGGGTCCAGCTCACGAAGTCCTTCCACGCCGTTGGCGATGCCGCGGCGATGGATCTCGGCAAGCGCCGGGACCTCGGACCGGTCGACCGCCACCAGGATCTTGCCGAATGCTTCGTAGGCAAGACCTTCGGTCTCACAGAAGGTGCGGAGTTTGCGGACGCCTTCCACACAGAGTTTCGCCTTCAACGTACCCGGCTTGTAGTACACACCGGTGTGGACCACACCGCTGTTGTGTCCCGTCTGGTGCCGGCCGACCCGGGCTTCTTTCTCGAGCACGATCAGCCGGAGTCCCGGTTTCGCCTCGAGCAGGCCGAGAGCGGTGGCGAGCCCGACGATGCCTCCGCCGACAATGGCCACGTCGTAGTGATCACTCATGGCGGTCATGGTAGACCCGGGCGGCGCGGGCCAAGCCGCCCGGCTCGGGCCTCATTTCAGCGAGATTCTTCTTAGACCAGGTCCTGCTCGCGGATCCCGAAGGAGGGATGGCGGAGCCTGCACAGGGCCAGCTTCTCGAGCTGGCGGATACGCTCCCGGGTCAAGCTGAACTCGTCACCGATCTCCTCGAGGGTTCGGGGGACCCCGTCATAGAAGCCGTACCGCAGGGCCAGGATGCGCCCCTCTCGGTCGGGAAGCCGCTCGATCGAGACGCGCAGGCTCTGCGCCACGTCGAGCTCCTCGGTGATCTGCACCGGGTCGGTGGCGTCCTCGTCTTCGATGAAATCGCCCAGCTGTGCACCGTCCTCACCGACCGGCTGCTCCAGCGATACCGTGTCGGCAACGCCGAGCGCCAGTTCGACTTTGTCGACGGTAACGCCCGCCTCTTCCGCAATCTCTTCCGGCTTCGGGTCGCGGCCCAGCTCGGCTTTCAAACTGGCCTGGGCGGCGCGAACCGCCGCCAGCGTGTCGTGCAGATGGACCGGGATCCGCACGGTGCGGGACTTGTCGGCGATAGCCCGGGTAATGGCCTGACGAATCCACCAGGTGGCATAGGTGGAGAACTTGAATCCCTTGCGCCAGTCGAACTTCTCGACGGCGCGGATGAGGCCGAGGTTGCCTTCCTGGATGAGATCGAGGAAATCGATGCCCGACGTATTTGCGTAGCGGCGGGCGTTGGCGACCACCAGCCGCAGGTTGGCCGTCAGGAAGGCGTCCTTGGCTTCCTTCCCGTGCCGCTCCTTACGCCGGAGCTCGATCTCCTGCTTCTTGTCCTTGAACTCCCCCGCCTCCAAGCGAGCGGCAGCATCTTCGCCGCTCTCGATCTTTTGAGCGAGCTCCACTTCCTGTTCGGCGGTGAGCAGGTCGTACTCGCCGATGGCGGTCAGGTACTGGCTGACGAGGTCGGTGGTGAGACGGCCTCGTTCGTCGGTCAGCTTGTTCCGCTGACGGTCGCGCTCGCGCTGGCGCCGGGCCCGTGCTTCTGACTTCGGGTCGGCGCCGTTTCCGTTTCCCTCCGAGCGGACGCGACGCGTCTTCTCAGCTCCTGGCATGTTGGGGTGTCCTCCGGTCAAGGGGTTGGCCTCGGTGGAAACGTTTCCAGCCGGGGCACGGATGCAATATGACATACATATGCCGGTTTGTGAACCCCCTTTTTTTCCACCCCGTTATCCAGCCGTTCATCGGTGTCTTCCACAGCCGGGATGGGGTTGTTCACGAAGTTCCCCACAGGGGCGGGAATAGCCGGCACATCGCACGCCACCAAGCATCGGCACAGGGCGGAATAGCTTTACCCGCCGTTAACCGTTCGGGCTCATTACCGTTGCCCGATGCCCAACCGCCTCGCAGACGAGACGTCCCCGTATCTCGTCCAGCATCAGGACAACCCCGTCGACTGGTACCCCTGGGGTCAGGAAGCCCGGGACCAGGCTCGCCTCCAGGACAAGCCGATCCTGCTCTCGGTCGGCTACTCGGCCTGTCATTGGTGTCATGTGATGGCCCACGAGTCATTCGAGGATGCGGAAACGGCTGCGTTGATGAATCGACTCTTCGTCAACGTCAAGGTCGATCGCGAGGAACGACCCGACGTGGACGCGATCTATATGGAGGCGGTGCAACGGTTGACCGGTCGCGGAGGATGGCCCATGACCGTGTGGTTGACCCCGGACGGGGAGCCCTTCTATGCCGGCACATACTTCCCCAAAGACGACCGTCCCGGAATGCCGTCCTTCGGGCGGGTGATGGTGGCCGTCGCCGACGCCTGGCAGAACCGGCGCGCCGACGTGAAGAGCCAGGCCGACCGGCTGGTGCAAACCATCGACCGGGTGCTGCCGCCTTCCGAGGAGCTGCCGGATCGCACCGCCCTGACGGAAGCACTGGAAGTGTTTCGTGGCCTCTTCGACCATGAGCACGGAGGATTCGGCGGCGCTCCGAAGTTTCCCCAGGAGCCGGGGCTGGAGTTTCTCCTTCGTGTCGGCGACGCTCCGTGGGCGAGTGGGGCGCTCGACATGGCACAAGCATCTCTGACGGCAATGGCCCGGGGGGGCCTCTTCGACCACGTCGGCGGAGGCTTTTCCCGTTATGCAGTGGACCGGCGCTGGGCGATCCCCCATTTCGAGAAGATGCTGTACACCAACGCCCAGCTCGCTCGCCTGTACCTGCGGGCTTGGCAGATGACCGGTGAGTCCCGGTTCCACACGGTTGCCGTTGCCACCCTCGACTATATGGAGCGGGACCTGCGGCTGCCGGGCGGTGGATTCGCCGCCGCCGAGGACGCCGACTCCGAAGGCGTCGAAGGGAAGTTCTACGTGTGGGCCGAGACGGAGTTTCGCTCGATCGTGGGCGACGATGCGGCCGAGCTGGCCGGCGCCTACTTCGGCGTGACCCCCGGCGGTAACTTCGAGGGAGCGAACCACCTGCACGAAGCCCTGTCGACCGGCGAGGTGGCCGCCGCACACGGAACCACTAGTGACCAGGTCGAGGTCGCCATCGCCACCGCCCGGGCCAGGCTCCTAGAGGCCCGGAACCAACGCGTCCGGCCCGGGCTGGACGACAAGGTGGTCACGTCGTGGAACGGACTGGCCATCCGGGCCCTGGCAGAAGCGGGGGCCATCCTCGCCGAGCGTCGCTACCTAGATCTGGCCGAGGAAACGGCGCGCTTCGTCCTCGACCACAACCGCGATGACGCCGGACGGTTGCTGCGAAGCTGGGGAAGGGGAAAGGCGGGCCGGCCCGGCTTCAGCGAAGACCACGCCACGCTGGCCGTTGGCCTCTTCACCCTCTATCAGGCCACCGGCGACCAGAACTGGTATCGGGCAGCCATGCTGTTGGTCGACCAGTTGGTCGACCTGTTTGCCGACCCGGACGGGGGGTTCTTCACCACGGGAAGCGACGGCGAGACCCTCATCGCCCGCCCGAAAGACCAATACGACAGCCCCCACCCTTCCGCCAACTCAATGGCCGCCGAAGCGTCGATGATGGCCTCGCTCTACACCGGCGATACTCATTATCGGGACATTGCCGAGGGGACGATTCGAGCCGGGGGCAGGTTGATCCAGGGAGCCCCGACCGGAGTGGGGCACCTCCTGGCGGTCCTGTCGTCGTTGTTGCTCCCGCCCCGCGAGGTAGCGATCGTAGGGCCGGAGGCCGATCGGCTGGCCCGGGTGGTGTGGGAACGGTTCCGTCCGGACGTGGCCCTCGCCATCGACCGGTCCGGCCGAGGATCCGCCACCGTCCCGCTCCTGGCCGGGCGGGACGGCTCCGGAGCTACCCGCGCCTATGTGTGCCGCAACTTCGTGTGCAAGCTTCCGGTCTCCGACCCGGATTCGCTCCGCCGGCAACTGGACACGTAGTGCCGGCCCTGAAAACAGGTCTTTCGACCCTTGCGCCTGATCATGCTCGCTCGCACGGTAGAGGCAGCCTAACAAAGGGCGGTGTTGGTGGATCGTGACGTGCTGCTCATGCTCGTGGCGATCCTGGGCGCCCTCGCCGCCGCCGTTGCCCTCGCGATTGGTATCCATGTCCTCATCGGCCGCCTGACCGCCCGCCGACGCACCACTTCGATGCGTCGCAACCTGTGTTTCTGGTGCGGGACCGAATACAAAAAGGAACTCGCCGACCACGAGGCGGAAGCCGACGAGTGGCTGCATTGCCGGGCCTGCGGGCAGAAAGTCCACGACCGCTGCCACCACCAGATCCGGGCTTTGCAGGCCGACTGGGTGTGCCCTCATCCCGAGGCCATTCTGACCTGCCCTGCCTGCGGCCGCCGGTCGATCAATGACGAGAGCGCCGCTCTGATGGCCAAGCTCACCAAAGAGCTGGCTAAGTCCGCCAGGAAGACCGATGCCCGGCCGCCCGGCGCCGAGCACTGAACTGATCAGGCGGCTACCGGTTGGCCCACTTCCCGTTCGCTGAGCATTTCAGCTCCGAACAACACCAGACCAACCCAGAGGAGATCCGCCAGCAGCAGGTGCACCAGTTGCAGCCAGACCGGTGTTAGCAGCGCAACGTTGAGCGCCCCGGCCGCAAACTGCCCACCGACCAGGATCATGATGGCCAGCGACGAGGGCCGCCGACCCTTTCCAGTCATCCCGAACCGGCGGGCAAGGGAGAAAACGTAGACCCCGACGGTGACGGCCACGATCGGGTGGGCGACCCGCAGACCGGTGAGGAAGTGCTCGCCGACAGCCAAGTCTTCCCTGAACCAAGTGGCCGCCGACTCGGAGGGGAACAAGGTATCGGCCAGCGCAGTGATGGCACCGGTGGCTGCGATGAGGGCCACCCCGGCGGCCCCCACAACCCACCAGCGAGCAAAAGCCCGGTGGCGGTCGAGACGGACGGGACCACCTCCGGACACCCACCACGCCGTCAAGGTCAAAGCGCCGAGCAGCAACAGGGTGTTGACCAGGTGCAGGGGCACCGCCGCCGTCCGGGCCACCGAGGCATCATCTGCGACCCACTCGTAGAGCACGATCATCGCCCCGATCAACGCTTCACCAATGATGAACGCGCCCGAGAACCCCGCCCCTCGCCGCGCCGGGTGACCGCTTGGATGGCTACGCCATATGCCCCACACCAATACCGCCACCATGATGAGTGCCAGACCGCTGGTGACCCGATGGGTGAACTCGATCGCCCTCTCTCCTTGGAGCGCCGAGGGAACCAGTTCACCGTTGCAGCTGGGCCAATGGGCACCACAACCGGCCCCTGAGCCGGTCGCCCGCACAAACGCGCCGAACACGATCACGCCGATGTTGACGACCAGGGTGGCCCAGGCGAACTTGGCGAGCGAGCGCATGCGGGGATAGTACCCCCCCTCCCCCCGGACCCTCGAGGGTCCCGTGTACTCCTGCCCCAACCGGCTCGCTCTGCATGCCAGGAGGCAGACACCGGCACCACCCTCGAGACCCGTGACTCGAGAGCCGGAACTAGATTGGTGGTTCGTGGCTATCTACGAGAACGCCGGCGAGGCGATCGGACACACCCCGCTCATCCGACTCGCCCGTATCCATCCTCCCGGCAATCTAATTGCCAAGGCCGAGCACGTGAGCGTCGGCGGCTCGATCAAAGACCGTATCGCCGTGACCATGATCGACCGGGCGGAAGAACTCGGTTTGTTGCAGCCGGGAGGCACCATCATCGAACCGACCAGCGGCAACACGGGGGTCGGTTTGGCGATCGTCGGTGCGGTGCGAGGTTATCGGGTCATCTGCACCGTCCCCGACAAGGTCTCCCAGGAGAAACGGGACCTCCTCGAGGCCTACGGCGTCCAGGTCATCGTCACGCCCACCGAGCTTGCTCCCGATCACCCCGACTCATACTACGGGGTGGCCCGGCGTCTCGCCTCGGAAATCCCGGGCGCCCATCACCCCGACCAGTACTCGAATCCGGCCAACCCGGAGACGCACTACCTGACCACCGGGCCGGAGATCTGGGAACAAACAGAAGGACGGGTAGGGGCGGTGGTGATCGGTGTCGGTACCGGCGGCACGATCACGGGGGTGGGGAGCTACCTCAAGGAACAGAACCCGGAGGTGCTGGTCGTCGGTGCCGACCCGGAAGGCTCGATCTACACCGCACCTTCGCCGGCCGACATTCACCAGTACCTGGTCGAGGGAGTCGGCGAGGACTTCTGGCCGGAGACCTACGACGGATCGGTGGTCGACGAATTCATCAAGGTCACGGACGCTGAGTCGTTCGCCATGACCCGGCGGCTCGCCCGCCGGGAGGGCCTCCTGGTCGGCGGGTCGTCCGGCTTGGCCGCCCACGCCGCCCTCCTGTTCACCGTTCGGCATCCCGACCAGATGGTGGTCGTGATCCTCCCCGATTCCGGCCGGGGCTACCTCTCCAAGGTGTTCAATGACGACTGGCTGCGCAGACACGAATTCACGGAGGACTGATGCGGTTCGAAACCGACGCCATTCACGCCGGGCAGGAACCCGATCCTGCCACCGGAGCGGTGACCGTACCCATCTACGCCACCAGCACCTTTGCTCAGGATGCCCCCGGCCGGCATCGCGGTTACGAATACTCCCGCACCGACAATCCCACCCGCCATGCCCTGGAAGTAGCCCTCGCAGCGTTGGAAGGGGTCGCCCCGGATGCGGACGGCGGTGCTGTGGCCACTGCCTCGGGCATGGCCGCCACCGCCCTCATCGGATACCTGTTGAAGCCCGGCGACCACGTCCTGCTCCCCAACGACGCCTATGGGGGCACGTTTCGCTTCTTCGCCCGGGTCCTGGCCGGGCAGGGGGTCGCCTGGTCGACCGTCGACATGACCGACCGGCGGCTCCTGGAAACGGCCATCCGCCCGGATACCCGGATGGTGTGGGTCGAAACGCCCACCAATCCGCTCCTGCGATTAGTCGATATCGAGCATGCCGCCTCCTTGGCCCATGCCCGGGGCGCCCGTCTGGTGGTCGACAACACCTTCGCCACACCGTACCTGCAGCACCCTCTCACCGCCGGCGCAGACATCGTCCTCCACTCGACCACCAAATACCTGGGGGGTCACTCGGACACGGTCGGCGGGGCGTTGATCACCGGTGATCCCGACCTGAATGAGCGTTTCCGCTTTCTCCTCAACGCCGCCGGGCCGGTACCCGGACCGTTCGACGCCTGGCTGGTGTTGCGAGGAATCAAGACCTTGGCCGTCCGTATGGATCGGCACTGCGCCAACGCCGACCGGATAGCCGTTTTCCTCAGCGATCACCCTGGGGTGAGCGAGGTCAACTACCCGGGTTTGCCCGGCCATCCCCAGCATGAGCTGGCCGGCCGGCAAATGGAGGGGTTTGGCGGAATGGTCTCCTTCCGCCCGGCGGGCGGACCTGCCGCCGCCGGGCGCATTGCCTCATCTACCCGGCTGTTCTTCCTGGCCGAAAGCCTGGGGGGGGTAGAGTCGTTGATCGAGGTTCCGGCGCTCATGACCCATGCCTCCGTGCAGGGCACGGCGCTCGAAGTGCCGGGCGATCTGGTGCGGCTCTCCGTAGGTATCGAACACATCGACGACCTACTCGAAGACCTGGACCAAGCACTCGACAGTTAGCCATCGTTGGTGCGAAGAGAAAGACACGTCAATCCGCCGTCCGCTTTCTCGAATTCGGAGACATCGACGGTTACCACCCGGTAGCCTCCCGCCGCCACGGCATTCTGTAGCGCCACCTTGGAAGTGGGGATCAGAATGCTGCCGTCCGGCAGGGTAAGAACGTTGACCTCCGGCTCCCCTTGCACCCAGAGGGTACGCAACCCGCTAAAGACCGCCAGGTCGAAATGGCCGGGCGTCGCCACCAGCGTTTCTCCGTCGACTGCGGTTACCACCGATTTGAGGTGCAACGCGTTCCGGACCTGCACAGG
>DATEVB010000061.1:0-27418 GCA_035282865.1 Acidimicrobiia bacterium
CGGCGGGTTGGTGGCAACGGCCGGGTCTTCCACTCCCCCGGCGACGATGGCGCCGGCGATCTGATCGCGGTAGGTGGGCAGCGCCAGGTTGAGCACCACGTTGGGCGACGTCGACCAGCTCGAGGCTTGCGACCCGGCCGCCACCAGGATCTGCCGATCGCCGATCTCGGTGAGAAGGGCCTCGGTGATAGGGCTCCCGAGCACCGATGAGATGGCCAGCGTTTCGTCCTGGTTGGCCGCCCACAGCGATCGGGCAGTGTGCTCGTCATAGGCGGTGTCGAGAGGGGCCAACCGAACCGGATAGATCCCGCCCACCCCGCCGAGCGCCTCGTTCACATAGGCCCAGTAGACCTCGTGACCCTCGAGAACCGACCGGCCGAAGGGTTCCAGGGTCCCCGACAACGGCAGCAAGGCCGCCAGCGTGATCACGCCGTCGCCGACCCCAACGCCGGTGCGGACGGACGGGAGCGTGGTGGTGGTCGTAGAGGGAGCCGTGGTCGACGTGGTCGTAGTGTCCTCTGCCTTGCTGGTGCACGAGGCGAATGCCAAAGCCAGGGCAACCACCCACCCGAGCGCCATCCTGCCGCTCACGCCGGCCGGGCGAATGTAACCATCAGTGGGCCGGCAAGATCAATAGGATCACGGAACAATTTCCTGAATGGGGTAATCACGTGCAGACCTACTCGCCTTCCGTCCTTTCGACTCGCATCTTGCCACGCCACGCCGTTATCACCGCGGCGCTGGTCATCGGGTTCGCCCTGCTGACCGCGGCGGCCGCCCAGGTAAGAGTCCCGCTGCCGTTCACGCCGGTGCCGGTCACCGGCCAGACCTTCGCGGTGTTGCTGGCCGGCGCCGCGCTCGGGTCGAGGGCCGGCGCCGCCAGTCAAGGGCTGTACGTTCTCCTCGGCCTCGGGGGTCTCCCCTTCTTCTCGGGCGGCAACGGCGGATGGGACTACGCCACCGGGCCGACACTGGGCTATCTGGTCGGTTTCGTTGTGGCTGCCGCGGTCGTCGGCTCTCTAGCGGAACGCAAACAGGACCGGACCATCGCCACCGCCCTGCCGGCTTTCCTGGCCGGAACGGTCGTGATCTACCTCTTCGGGGTGGGCTGGCTGATTGCCTCCCTGCCGACCGATCTGACCGATGCCCTCGTAAAGGGAATGGTTCCGTTCGTGGTGGGCGACCTGCTCAAGGTGGCCCTGGCCGGAACCCTGCTCCCGGCGGCGTGGAAGCTGGCCGGCGAGCGCTGAACCGGCTTCTCCCCCCTCAAGCGGTCCGAAGGACTCGGGGTGAGTGGGGTCCGTACCCGACACCCAAGCATTCCACGTCTTTCGTGCCCGTAACCTGAGACCTGAGACAGGCCGGGGGCCCGCTACCCTCCGAGGATGCGACGCGTTCCGGATACACCAAGTCTCGAAGGGCTCGAGGAGTCACTCCCGCCTCGATGGGAAGCCGACGGTACCTACCGGTTCGACCGCTCGAAACACCGCCAACGAATCTTCTCCATCGACACGCCCCCACCCACCGTATCCGGGTCTCTGCACGTCGGGCACGTGTTCTCGTACACCCACACCGACACCATCGCTCGTTACCAGCGGATGCGCGGCCGGGAGGTCTTCTATCCCATGGGGTGGGACGACAACGGCCTCCCCACCGAGCGACGGGTACAGAACCACTACGGCGTCCAGTGCGACCCAGGCCTCCAGTACGACCCCGGTTTCGTGGTGCCCGATCGTCCCCCCGACCCCCCTCTCCCCATCTCCCGGCGCAACTTCATCGAGCTGTGCAATCGGCTCACCGCCGAAGACGAACGGGTCTTCGAGGAACTGTGGCGCTCTTTGGGCTTGTCGGTCGACTGGTCGCACACCTACACGACCATCGGCGAGCCCGCCCGGCGCGCCGCCCAGCGGGCTTTCCTACGCAACCTGGCCCGCGGCGAGGCATACGCCCAGGACGCCCCGGTTTTGTGGGACGTCGATTTCGGGACGGCGGTGGCGCAAGCCGAGCTCGAGGACCGCAGCCACCCGGGTGCGTACTACCGGATAGCGTTTCGCCGGCCCGACGGGTCGAAGGTCTTGATCGAAACGACCCGTCCGGAACTCATCCCCTCCTGTGTGGCGCTGGTCGCCCACCCCGGTGACGACCGCTACCGCCACCTGATCGGCACCACGGTATCGACACCCCTCTTCGGCGTCGAGGTTCCCGTCGTGGCCCACGAGCTGGCCGATCCCCAGAAGGGCACCGGGATGGCGATGATCTGCACCTTTGGCGACACGACCGACATCACATGGTGGCGGGAGTTCGACCTGCCCACCCGCACCGTCATCGGGCGTGACGGCCGGTTCCAGGTCGAGCCGCCCTCCTGGTTTGCTTCTCAGGCGGCCCGCGCCGCCTATGCCCCGCTGGCCGGGCTGACCGCCGAGGCCGCCAGAAGCACGATCCGGGCCTTGCTCGGGGAGACAGGCGATCTCGAGGGCGAGCCGCGCCACGTCAGCCATCCGGTCAAGTTCTACGAGAAGGGCGAGCATCCCCTCGAGATCGTGGCCAGCCGCCAGTGGTACGTCTCCAACGGCGGACGCGACGGCGATCTACGCCGCCGGCTGCTCGAGCGGGGCAGCCAGCTGGGGTGGGTGCCCGAGCATATGCGGGTCCGCTACGAACATTGGGTCGGTGGCTTGACGGGCGACTGGCTGATCAGCCGGCAACGGTTTTACGGTGTCCCCATCCCCGTCTGGTATCCCGTCGGCCCGGATGGGACGGTCGACTACGAGACCCACCTCACACCGGACGAGGCGGCCTTGCCGGTCGACCCTTCCTCGGACCCACCCCCCGGATTCACCGAAGACCAACGAAGGCAACCGGGCGGTTTCATCCCTGATCCCGACGTCATGGACACCTGGGCGACCTCGTCGCTCACCCCCCAGATCGCCTGTGGGTGGGAAGACGACCCCGACCTGTTTACCCGGACCTTCCCGATGGACCTGCGACCACAAGCACACGACATCATCCGCACCTGGCTGTTCGCCACCGTCACCCGCTCCCACCTCGAACACGATCTCCTCCCCTGGCACCGGGCCGCCATATCCGGGTGGATCCTCGATCCGGATCGTAAGAAGATGTCGAAGTCCAAAGGGAACGTGGTCACCCCGATGCCGCTACTCAACCGTTTTGGGCCTGACGCCCTGCGTTACTGGGCGGCCCGGGGCCGTCCGGGTGCCGACACCGCCTTCGACGAGGATCAGATCAAGATCGGCCGGCGTTTGGCCATCAAGATCCTCAACGCTTCCCGGTTCGTCCTCAACCTGGGCGACGATGTTGCGCCCGCCGAGATCACCGAGCCGGTCGATCGATCGCTGATCGCCGCGTTGGTGCCGGTGGTGGAGGAGTGCACCAGCGCCTTCGAGGCTTGCGACTACACCCGCGCCCTGGACAAAACGGAATCGTCGTTTTGGGGCTGGACGGACAATTACCTCGAGTTGGTCAAGACCCGCGCCTACGGGGACGGGGCGGGCGCAGCATCCGCCCGGGCCGCGCTTCAGCTTTCACTATCGGTGTATCTGCGCCTGTTGGCCCCGTTCCTGCCGTTCGCCACCGAAGAAGTCTGGTCGTGGTGGCAGTCCGGCTCGATTCATCGCGCCTCGTGGCCATCTCAGGGTGAGCTGGCGCAACATGCCGGTGATCGGGCCGTGCTCGAAGCAGCGATGGCGGTGCTTGCCCGGGTCCGCAAAGCGAAGTCGGATGCGCGGGTATCGATGAGAACCCCGGTGACGATGCTGGCCATCGCCGATACCCCGGCGACTCTCGAGAAGCTGCGGGCCGGCCTCCCCGACCTCCAGCAAGCTGCCAGGGCACAGGCTATTGAGCTCAGCGAAGCAGAGGTTCAGTCGGTTGAGACGACTCTGGAGCAGGCCTGACCGCCTACGCCGAGGGCGACAACCGGATGGAATCCGCGCGTGAGAACGGACGCGTAGATGGGCACCCGGCGTGCCCATCGCACCTAACTGATCTCGAGGATCACTTTCCCTTGCGCGGTGCGGCCGGTGAGGGCACCAAAGGCTTCCACGTAGCGATCGAGCGGATAGATCGCCGACACCTGCGGATGCAAAGCGGCCGAGTTCACCATGGAGAACAGCTCGGCGAAGTTGGCTGCCGAAGCCGCCGGCTCCCGCTTGGTCCAGGCCCCCCAGAAGACACCGGTGATAGACACGCCCTTGAGGAGCGGCAGGTTGAGGGGGATCTCCGGGATCGACCCGGCCGCGAATCCGATGACCAGGAACCGGCCGTTCCAGGCCATCGACCGCAGGGCCGGTTCCGTCAGATCACCGCCCACCGGGTCGTAGACCACGTCGACGCCGCGCCCTTCGGTCAACTCCCGGATGCGTTCCCGGAAGTCCTCGGTGGCGTAGTTGATGCCCTCGTCTGCTCCCAGCCCGGCCGCGTAGGCCAGCTTGTCATCCGTCGAAGCAGCCGCGATGACCCGGGCTCCCATCGCTTTGCCGATGTCGACCGCCGCGCTGCCTACCCCGCCCGCTGCTCCCAGCACCAGGAGGGTCTCGCCGGGTCGCAGCGTTGCTCGCTGTTTCAGCGCGTAGTACGAGGTGCCGTAGGTGAGACCGAATCCGGCTGCTACCCGGTGGTCCAGAGATGACGGTTTTGGCATCACGGCGGTTACATCGACCACCCATTTCTCGGCGAAGGCTCCCGAAACCCCGATGGCCACTACTTCGTCGCCGACGCTGAAGCGGCTCACCTCCGGGCCGACGGAAGACACCACCCCCGATGCTTCCCCGCCCGGTACGAACGGGAGATCAGGCCGGAATTGGTACTTCCCTTCGATGATGAGCGTATCCGGGAAGTTGAGCCCTGCCGCCCGGACGTCGAGGACGACCTGTCCGGGACCGGCCTGAGGATCGGGTACCTCCCCGAACGACAGCTTGTCGGCCGAACCGAGTTCGGAACACACCAGCGCACGCATGCCAGCCTCCCTACTCGGCCGTCGCCGCCCGCACCGCGAACGCCTGGGTCTGCAGCCCGCCGAAGTCGAACTGTGTCCGACTATCACCGCCGGTCACCTCATCCCAGCGAGCCACGATGTTCTCGGGGCTTCGGTCCTCCGGACTCAGGTAGATGCCTTCTGTCTCCTCGATGAATACCACGGCGTAGGTCCCGGCGCCCGCCCCGAGGATGACCTTGGTGGGGGCATCATCGTGCAACAGCGCCAGCAATCCGGGGCTCACGGAACCGGGAGTGAGCAGTTCCAGCACCCTGGGATCGGGGATCAGGTTCTCGGTCATCCGGGTGGCAGCCGCGGGAGCCAGGGCGTTGACGCGGATGTTGTACTTCTGGCCCTCGATCGCCAGTGTGTTCATGAGCCCCACCAGCGCCATCTTGGCGGCACCGTAATTCGCCTGCCCGAAGTTGCCCCACAGCCCGCTCGAAGATGAGGTCATCACGATCCGGCCGTAGTTCTGGTCGCGCATGATGCCCCAGACGGCCTTGGTGCAGTAGACCGACCCCATCAGGTGCACGTCGATAACCGTGCGAAAGTCGGCCAGGTCCATGTTGTGGAACGACTTGTCGCGCAAGATGCCGGCGTTGTTGACCAGGATGTCTACCCGACCCCACCGATCCATGACGTCCGCCACCAGCGCCTGCACCTGATCGAGATCTGCCACGTTCGCCCCGTTGGCGATGGCCTCGCCTCCGGCAGCTTCGATCTCGGCGACCACCGCTTCGGCCGCCGCCGACGACCCTCCGGTTCCATCGAGGTTGGCGCCGAGGTCGTTGACGACCACCCGCGCACCTCGTTCGGCCAGGGCGAGGGAGTGGGATCTTCCCAGCCCGGCTCCGGCTCCGGTCACAATGGCAACTCGCTCGTCGAAACTGATCATGTCGGTACCTCCGTTGGGGGTTTGTCGTGCAGGCAGCGGGAGCGGTCTTCCGAGAGCCGGAGAAACGCCGCGGTAATCGAGCGACGCTCCACTAACCCAGGATGAACATCGCGAGGGTGTCGGCCACCAGCGCCGGTCTCTCGCTGTCCTTGATCTCGATGGTGACCTTCGACTTGAACAAGATCCGGCCCGAGCCCTTCTCGGTCACGTCGTCGAGGACCACCCGCGCCCGAACGTCGCTCCCCACCTTGACGGGTTCGAGGAATCGCACCCTGTCGGATCCGTAGTTGATGGCCATCACAGTCCCTTCCGGAACGACGCCGCACTGGCCCGTCAGGTGCGGAATGAGTGACAAGGTCAGGAACCCGTGGGCGATGGTCGTCCCCCACGGCGTCATCCGGGCCGCCTCCGGGTCGACATGGATGAACTGATGATCGAGTGTTGCATCGGCGAACGCATCGATGCGGGATTGATCGATGGTGAGCCAATCGGAAACGCCGACCTCCTTCCCTATCAAGGCGGGGAGCTGGTCGACCGGGACGGTCCGCATGTCTTCTCCTTCTCTCGGATCCTGGCCGCCGATCTACGCGACGGCATTATTCAGACCCCTTGCAGCGACGCACGGCACATCTGCCGCAACACTGCCCGATGGCGCGGTTTGCTCACCGCGCCGATCATTCCGTCCCGAGCGGCGGATCCGATCAAGCCGATCAGACCCCGGCCGGCGGCCCGCGCTTCATCGAGGCTCAGCTCCGGGTGCAGTTTGATGATCACCTCCGCCCAGGCGTCGGTGTACCGGGCGTCGTTCCGCTCGGCGGCACGCTGGTAATACTCGGGCACATAGCGAAGTTCCCTGACCAGCAGCATGAGTTCTGCTCCCTGGTCGAGCGCCAGGGTCGTGTGGGTATCTATCAGGACATCCAACGCCTCACCGGGTGGGAGCCCGGCGCTTCGCTCGATCGCCCCCCTCAGCAGATCCCAGATGCGATCGAACACCGCCAGCAGTATGTCGTCCTTGGATGAGAAATGCCGGTACAGCCCCGGTCCGGTGATGCCGGCCGCCATGCCAATCTCATCCATCGACGTGGCATGAAATCCCTGCAGGTGGAACAACCGGGTGGCAGCCTCGATGATCTGCTCCCGCCGCCGCCGGCCCCGAGCGGTCGGTGCCTCCGGGGAATGCTCGCTCGATTCCATACCGAAGCTCTGCTCCGGTGCCACGGGATGGGTCTGTGCGTCGCTCACAAGCCCAGGGCGTCGGCCAAAAGGCGTCGCTGATGACGGGCGTCACCGAACATGAGCGCGCTGCTCTTGGCCCGTTTGAAGTACAGGTGGGCGTTGTTCTCCCAGGTGAACCCGGTGCCGCCCAGGATCTGTATGGTCTCCCCGCTGGTTTTCACAAACGCGTCGGAGCACACCGACTTGGCCAGCGGGGCGGCGATCGCCAGTTCTTCCTCGTCCTGGGTTACCCGGGCAGCGTGATATGCGGTCGACCGGGCGTGTTCAACGGCGACCAGCATGTCCGCACACCGGTGTTTGATGGCTTGGAACGAACCGATGGCCCTCCCGAATTGGAACCGGGTCTTTCCCTGCTCGAGGGACGTCTCCAGGCACCATTGCGCGCCGCCGACCTGATCGAGTGCCAGCCCCACTGCGGCCAGCCGCAGCATCCTGTCAACAACCGGACCCGCCGCGCCCTCCCGCCCGAGCAGCGCTCCGGCCCCGACCTGTGCCTCGGTGAACGTCACGTGGGCCTGTTTGGTCGTCGCGTCGAGGGTGGGCATCGGCTGGCGAGTCACACCCGGGGTGTCTGCCGGCACCAGGAAGAGGCTGAGTCCTCGGGCCGTTTGAGCCCCAACCAACAGCGTGTCGACGGTGTGGCCGAAGATGACATTCGTTTTCCTGCCGGTGAGCACCCACCCGCCGCCGGAAGCCTCCGCCGACATGGTGATGTCCCCGCTACTTGCCCCGGCCGGTCCTTCGAACAAGGCCACCCCAACCGTGTGCTCTCCTGTAGCGATCCCGGGGAGGAACGCCTGCCTCTGTTCTTCGGTCCCGGTGGCCAGGATCGCATCGGCGGCCATGACTACCGTCGAGAGGAACGGTCCGGGGAACAGCGCCCGTCCGAGTTCTTCGAGCACAATGCTCAGCTCGGAGAAAGTGTATCCGGCTCCGCCGTATTCCTCCGGGATCGCCAGACTGTGCCAGCCCAGCTCCGCACCCGCTTGCCACAGCTTTGCATCGAATCCTTCCACGGTCTCGGCAAGGCGCCGCACAACCTCCACCGGTACCCGGTCGGCGAGGAACTTCCGGGTGGTCTGGCGGAGCATCTCCTGCGCCTCGTTGAGGGCAAAATCGACGTGGAGAGCTCTGTCAGCCACGGGGCACCTCCTTCCAGGGTAGGTCTTTGTCGACACGTGGCTCTCCTGGTAGTCCGAGCACCCGCTCGCCGACGATATTCTTCATGATCTCGGAAGTTCCTCCCTCGATCGAGTTGGCCCGGGCCCGCAAGAAGTTCCTTTGCGGGCTGCCCTCGGATTCGAATTCCTTCGGGCGGTGCAACACGTAGCCGCCCGGATAGAGCGTCCCGTCCCATCCCATCAACTCGACGGTGAAGGCGGTGATGGCCTTGTTGAGATCGGCCCACGCCAACTTGCCGGTCGATCCTTCCGGGCCGGGGGTGCCCGCTTTCCGCATCTGATTGGCCCGAAGCGTGGTTAGGCGCAGAGCTTCCCATTCCGCCCACAGCCGGGCCAACTCGTCCCGGGCCACCGGATCTGAATGGCCGTAGTCCTTCCACGCCTTGATGGCGGCCTCCATCGAACCCCCTCCGCGCGGTAGGGCGCGGCTGCCGATGGCGACCCGCTCATTCATCAGGGTGGTCATCGAGACCCGCCAACCAGCCCCGACCTCATCGATGCGATAGGCATCGGGGACGTGGACGTCGGTGAAGAAGACCTCGTTGAACTCGGCCTCGCCGGTGATCTGATACAGCGGCCGAACCTCGACCCCCTCGGCTTTCATGTCGACGATGAAATAGGTGATGCCGGCGTGCTTCGGCACATCCGGGTCGGTCCTCACCGGGATCATGCCCCATTTGGCGATGTGCGCCAAGGTCGTCCAGACCTTCTGCCCGTTGACGACCCACTCGTCGCCGTCCCGAACCGCCTTGGCCGAGAGATTGGCCAGGTCCGATCCCGCCCCGGGCTCGGAGAAAAGCTGACACCACATGTCCTCAGTGGTGAACATCGGCCTGAGCCATTTCGCCTTCTGCTCATCGGTCCCGTGAGCGGCCAGCACGCCGGCCCCCATTCCGATGCCGAGCAGGTTCAATTCCCGGTTCCAGGTTGGAGCCCCTGCCTTCTCGATGGCCCGTTGGACCACCGACTGGTATCTGGGGCTGACGCCCAGACCCCCAAACCCTTCCGGGAACTGGACCCAGGCGAGACCCAGGTCGTATTGCCGGGCCCAGAACTCTCGGGGCTCCCCATCCGGGTCATAAGAGTCGAGCAACTGCTCGAGGCGCTCGGCGACCAACGCCTCCGCCCGTTCGGCCTTGATCGTGTCCGTCATTGGCACGTCCCCCTGAC
Organism: Acidimicrobiia bacterium; assembly: GCA_035282865.1. Classification (GTDB taxonomy): domain Bacteria; phylum Actinomycetota; class Acidimicrobiia; order Spongiisociales; family UBA4744; genus UBA4744. The sequence goes on from DATEVB010000061.1 coordinate 9,482, forward strand.
AATCAACGGTGGCTGGGTATTGACTATTTTAGTTAATCTTCGTTCACTATTCAACTTGCTCCCGGCCCGCGCACCCGGGCCGACAGCCCTCTCAACCGCACCAATCGGAGGAGGGAATTGTTGTTGCCGGATTGGGCAGACCGCCGGGAAACGTTTGGTAAACGTCGACTCACAAGGCGAGAGACAACCGGGTCAGCCGGGCGGGTCGACCGAACCGTATTTTGCGAGCTCGACCCGCGCCACCACGTTGCGATGCACCTCGTCGGCACCGTCGTAGATGCGTCCGGCCCGTTCGTGGCGGTACCAGAAGGCCAGGGGCGTGTAATCGGTCATGCCCATCCCCCCGTGCACCTGGATGGCGCGATCCACCACTCGCTGCAGGGCGTTCGCTACATAGAACTTGATGGCGGAGATCTCCGTGCGGGCCGCCTTGCTGCCACCCTCTTCCAGTTTTCGGGCGGCGTCGAGCACCATCAGCCGGGCGGCGTTGGTCTCGGCCCGGCTGTCGGCGATCCAATGCTGGACCACCTGCCGGCTAGCCAGCGGTCGACCGGGAGCCAGCTCCCGATCGATTGCGTACCGGCACATGAGCTCGATGGCCCGCTCACAGATGCCGATCCAGCGCATGGTGTGGTGGATCCGGCCGGGACCCAATCGCGCCTGGGCCAGCACAAACCCCTCACCTTCCTCACCGATCCGGTTGGTGGCCGGGACCCGGCAATGGTTGAACGAGACTTCCGAGTGGCTGGCCCAGCCGCTTCCGGTGTCGCCCATCACCGGCGTGTTGCGCACGCGGGTGAACCCGGGGGTTCCCATCGGGACGATGATCTGGCTGGCCCGCCGGTAACGGTCGGCCTCCGGATTGGTGACGGCCATGACGATGGTGAAAGCAGCGCCGTCCGCCGCGCTGGTGAACCACTTGTCACCGTTGATGACGTACTCGTCGCCGTCCCGTATCGCGGTGGTCGACATCCAGGTGGGGTTCGAGCCGGCGTGGCCCGGTTCGGTCATCGAGAATGAAGATCGGATGTCGCCGGCCACCAAAGGTTTCAGCCAGCGCTCCTTCTGCCCTTCGCTCCCAAACTGCAACAACAGCTCCATGTTCCCAACGTCGGGCGCCTGGGCGTTGCAAACGAAGTGTCCGAGCGGAGTCCGGCCCAGCTCCTCGCTCAGGTGAGCGAATTCCACGAGCGACATCCCGGCTCCCCCAACTTCCTTGGGGAGGGCCGGTGCCCACATTCCCATCGTCTTGGCGAGGGCGCGTACCTTCGCCACCCGGGGCTCGAGTTCCTCATGAGATCCCGTCAGGAAGAGGGGCTCGAGCGGAATCACTTCTCGATCCACAAACTCCCGGGCGATGGACAGCAGATCGGCGAGGGAGGACAAGGGGTGCGTCATTCGACCATTCTAGGCGACGGCCTGCTGCCGCCCCCCGGGAAACAGCGGCGGCCGGTCGGCGGAACCGGGCGGCTGGAAGCCGGCGGCCGGTACTGGTCGCCGGATGCCGCATATTAGCCGCCGGCGTTGGCCGTCCCTTGGCGAGGAAAGACCCCCGCAGGGGTCCTTCCTCGCTTGCCGGCCATACCGGGCTGTTACCCGGCGCACGCTTCCGTGAATTCGTAACCCGAGGCCGTCGGGCCGACGAAGAAGTCCTGGATGACTTCAATACCGGTCGTGGCGTCGGCCGAGTATCCACCAACCGTCGCTTCCCTCGGATAGACGTCGTTGGGATCACCGGCGAACGACCGAGGAGGCATCATGCCTTCGTAGTCGACCTCGGTCAGCGCCAGGGCGGCATTCTTGATGCCTTCCTTGGTCAGGTCGCCCGCCCCATAGGCAGCCTCGAGAGCAGCTTTGAGGGCATATTGGGAGACCCAGCCCGACACGAAGAAGTCGTTCGGGTCGGCGCCGATGCTGGCCACCGCATTCCGCATCTTCTCATGCCCCACCGAGTCGTAGTCCCAGCCGGCCGTGAACGACGACTGGAAGTAGATGCCGCTCTCGAAGGCCGGCGCGGCGGCCGAGGCGAGCAGCGCCCGGTTCCACGACGGAGCCGAACCGATGAACAACGGCACATTCGCCCCCAGTTGCTGGGCGGCGCCGCCGACGATGGCGGCCGTCTCGGACGGTCCGGTCACCAGGATCACCAGATCCGGTGTGTCGGCGACGATCTTGGCAACCGATTCCACCTGGGCGGGATCGCCGCCAGCCGAGACGGGAATGACGGTCTCTTCCCAAGCCACGGTGATGTCGTTGGCGTCGGCGGCGATCTTTACGCCTTCGGCGTAGTCGAAGCCGTAGTCGGTCGGGAATTCGAGAATCCCGATGGTGTTGAGCTCACGACCGGCGGCCGGAACCGCGGCGACCGCCCAGTCGATGGCGTTCATCGCCTCGAAGCAGTAGCCGGTGCCGAACTCGAGAACGAGATCCTCGAAGGCCCACCCGGTCCACCACGACATCGGCGCGGCCACCGTGTTGTCCCGCCCGTAGTCGGGCAGGGCGGCAATGGTCTGCGGAGTGCCGAGCGATTGGGCGATGGCGGCCACGTCGTTGGCGATCTGGTTGTAGTCGGCCACGAACTTGGCGGGATCGTATTGGGTGTCTTTCTTCAGGTTCTCCGGTAGCGCGACGTCGTAGGCACCACCGATTCCGCCCTCGGCGTTGACGGTCGCCCAGAAGAGCTGCTGACCCGCGTACAGGCCGGGAGCCGCCCCGGCGAACGGTCCGGACTCGTCGGTCAACACGCCCAGATAGATACAGCCACGATCAGCATCGCCATCCGGGCAGGGCTCGGCGGTAACACCTACGTCGGTGGCGACTTCCATCATCACCTCAGTGGTCGTTGTCTCACCCGCCGTGGTCGTGGTTTGGGCGGCGGTCGTTGTGGTCTCGGCGGCGGTTGTGGTGGTTTCCCCGGCGTCCTGAGCGCAGGCGGCGACCAGTAGCGCGAGCACCGCCAGCAACGCCAGCGTCTTCGTCAATCTCCTCATCTCATTCCTCCTCGTCCCATTCCGTTCCGTTAGCCCCGCCCGTCAATACGAGAAGGGCCACGCCTTCCAATAGTTACGTATGCGAATCCAGATCCCGTAAAGACCCATTGGCTCCAGAATCAAGAAGGCCACGATCAGCACCCCGAAGATCACCCTCTCCAGCTGGGAGGTGCTGAGTAGCCCGGTAGAGCCCACCTCCAAGAAGGGGAGCACATTACCGGCCGCATCGATCATACGGGGCAGGAGCGTCAAGAATGCCGCCCCCATCACCGACCCGGCGATGCTGGCTCCACCGCCGATGACCACCATGGCGATGTAGTTGATCGACAGCAAGAGATTGAAAGAGGCGGTGTTGACGAACCCGGTCACCGTGAAGAGTAGCGCTCCGGCCACCCCGGCGTAGAAGGACGAAACCGCGAAGGCCAGTACTTTTTGGCGGGTGAGTCCGATCCCCATGATCTCGGCGGCGATATCACGATCGCGGATGGCGGCGAAAGCCCGCCCGATCTTGGAACGCACCAGGTTCTTAGCCAGGAACCCCATGATCAGCAGCACCACCAGGGCCAGCCAGTAGACCTGCTGTTCGCGGGTGACCGCAAAACCGCCCACCGTACCGTCCTGATCGAAGTGCCACCCGAACAAGGTCAAGGAGCCCGGCTTACGTCCAACTCCCGGCCCACCGGTGACCGATTCCCATTCGCGAAAGAGGTGCTCGCCGAGGAACACCAAACCGAGGGTGAGGATGGCCAGGTAGAGACCCTTCAACCGAACGGCCACGGGTGCAATGGCGGCCCCGATGGCACCGGCAATCACGCCCGCGGCAGGCACCCAGATGATCACGTCGAGTCCCAGACCGATCACCTTGTCGGTCGCAACCCCACCGAGGGCGGCGCCCGCATAGGCGCCGATGCCGAGAAAGAAGGCGTGTCCCAAGGAAACCTGACCGGCGTACCCGGTGACCAGATTCAGGCCGATCACCCCTACCGCGGCGATGAAGGCCGTCGCGATGAGGATCATCCAGTCGCGCGGCAACCACAGAGGCAGCACCACCACTGCCAGCAGCCCGACCACGAACCACAGGCGTTGCGTAGCGGTGGGGAGCATGGCGGAATCCGCCTCATACCGCGTGTGTAACGATGGGCGACCCCTCATACGCGTTCGACCTCCTTGGTGCCGAAGAAGCCGTACGGGCGAATCAACAGCACGACCAGCAGAACGACGTAGGGAATCACCTGACTGAAGTTGCCGCCCAGAAACGCGACGTACTGGCCCTGGTAGGTAGCCGTGTAGGCCTCGGCCATGCCGATGACGAGCGCCCCGACCACGGCACCGCCGATCGAGTCGAGACCTCCGACCACGATGGCCGGCAGGGCTTTGAGTGCCACCAAGTAGGTGCTCTGGGTCAACCCGCTGAGGTCGGATGATGCGAAGGTACCGGCCAGCGCTGCCATGGCACCGGCCATGACCCAAGCCAGGGAAAAGATCCGTCCCACGCTGATGCCCTGCGCCAGCGCCACTTCCTGATCGGCGGCCGTGGCTCGCATGGCCAGACCGATGCGCGTGTAGCGGAAGAAGACGAGCAGGAGGGTTCCCACAATGGTGGCGGCCGCGATCATGGCCACGGATCGGTGCTGGATGATGACAGAGCCGACGTTCCAGGTTCCGAAACCCCACGGATCCCCGACCGACCGGATGTTCACCCCGATCAGATTGTTGATCGGAGTGCGGATGGCGATGTCGAGGCCCAGGGTCAGAATGGCAATCGCAAAGAGCGGCTTGCCGACCATCGGGCGAATGGCCACCCGTTCCGCTACCCAGCCCAGCACGCCGGCGGCGACCATGCCACCGGCCAACGCCACCCAGAAGCCCAACTCCATGTCGATCGCCAGCCACGAGACCATGTAAGCGCCGAACAGCATCACCGCCGGGTGCGCGAAGGTCAAGACCCGCATCGACTTGTAGATGATCACAAACCCGAGCGCCAGCAACATGTAGATCGAGGCCAGCGATAACCCGGCAACCGTCGCTTGCAGGAACTGCGTCACGAGTACATCCCCTCGATGAGCTCCTTGAACTGATCGACCAGGACCTTCCGTTTGATCTTCTGGGTGGCAGTCAGCTCGCCCTGCTCGTGATCGAGTTCTTTGGGGATCAACCTGAACTTCTTGATCTGTTCGACCTGGGCGAAGTCCTGGTTGGCTCTGTCCACCTCTTTGCGGATGAGTTCGATGACCTCGGATTTCTCGGAGAGATCCCGATAGGTGGTGAAGGTGATGCCCCGCCGCTGAGCCCAATTCGAGACCACATCGGACTCGATCCCGATGATTGCGCTGACGAACTTCCGGCGGTCGCCGATCACCATGGCCTCTTTGATGAAGGGTGACACCTTGAGCCGGTTCTCGAGTTCTGACGGTGAGACGTTCTTGCCACCGGCGGTGATGATGATGTCTTTGATTCGATCGATGATGCGAATGTGGTCGCCGTCCCACTCACCGACGTCCCCCGTGTGCAGCCATCCCTCCCCGTCGATGGTCTCTGCGGTGGCGGCAGGGCTCTTGAAATAACCCTTGAACACTCCGGGGTGCCTCGCCAGGATCTCCCCGTCCTCGGCGATGGTGACCTCACATCCTTCGAGCGGCTCGCCGATCGTCCCCAGCTTGACCCGTCCTGCGCGGTTGACGGTGCCGAGAGCGGAGGTCTCGGTCATGCCCCAGCCCTCGTAGATCGGCACCCCGAGCGCCATGAAGAACTTGAGCACTTCGGGGGCAATGGGGGCAGCTCCCGAAACAGCCTGGCGGCACTTGGACATACCGATCTTCTTCTGCAAGGACCGGTAGACGAGCAACCAGCCCAGTCCGTGTACCACGCTCCCGATGAGCCCGCGCGACCCACGCTTGATGATCCGTTCCACATTCCACATCCCGGCCTTCAGGAACAGTTTGTAGAGAAGCTTCTTGGACGGTGAAGCATCGGCCATCCGGATCTGCGTGGCGGCGGCCATCTTCTCCCAGATGCGAGGCGGCCCCGGGAAATACGTGGGCTGGATCTCCTGGAGGTCGGCCACAACGGTGTCGATCGATTCGGCGAAGTTGACCGTTGCCCGGAAGGCAATCGCTCCGGCCAGGTCGTAGAGTCGCCCGAACACGTGGCAGAGGGGGAGGTAGGAGAGGTACTCAACCCGTGCCGGCACCTGACCGCCGGCGATGATGGTACGGGCTTTGCCTGCCGTCCACACCAGATTTGCGTGAGACAGCATGGCTCCCTTGGGCGGGCCGGTGGTACCTGAGGTGTAGACGATGGTGGCGACTTCCTCAGGATCCATCCCGTCGACCAGTTCATCGAATCGCCGTGGGGTCTCAACAAGCTGCTGGCGACCGACTGTCAGGAACATGTCCCAAGACATGAGGATCGGGTCGTCGTAGGTGCGAACCCCGCGTGGTTCCACGTAGATGATCTTCTCGAGGTGCGGCAACCGGTCCAGTACCTCGAGCGCCTTGTCGACCTGTTCCTGATCTTCGGCGATCAGCACCTTCGCTTCAGAATGGGACAACAGATACTCGACCTCGGGGGCCGGGTTGGTCGGATAGAGACCGACCGAAACCGCCTGGATCCCCTGAACGGCTAGGTCACTCACGACCCAGGCCAGCCGGTTCTCGGAATGGATCGCTACCTTGTCGCCCGGACGGATGCCCAGCGCCCACAACGCCATACCCGCCGTCTTGACCAGCTCCCAATAACCGGCGTAGGTGGTTTCGTTCCAGATCCCGAACGCTTTCTCCCGCAGGCCGACCCGGTCGGGCTCTTCCATCGCGATCGTCCGTAGCCAGGCAGTCATGCTCGTGTGGTCGAGAGCCGGTGCGCTGCTGCGGGGCTGCTGCACGGTAGTGGTCATGAACCACCTCCTCCACCGAGGGTGTGCACTTCGGCATCTTGTAGTTCCTTGGTCTCGAACTCCTCGCCCAGATAGGCGCGGATGACCTCCGGGTCACGCTGCACGACGGCCGGAGTTCCCTCGGCAATCTGGCGACCGAAGTCGAGCACCATCACCCGGTCGGCGATATCCATCACCAAACCCATGTCGTGCTCGACCAGGATCATGGCGATCCCCAGTTCCTCTTGGATATCGAGGATGAAGCGGGCGATGTCCTCGGTCTCTTCGAGGTTCATACCCGCAGCCGGCTCATCGAGCAGGAGGAGCTTTGGATCCATCGCAAGCGCTCGACCGAGCTCCACACGCTTTTGGATACCGTACGGCAGCATCCCCACCAGGCTCTTGCGGAACTGTTCGATCTCCAAGAAGTCGATGATCTCCTCTGCCCGGGCCCGGTGTTGTGCCTCCTCCCGCTCGGCGCGGCCCTGGTAGATGGCCGCCCGCAGCGGACCGTAGGAGATGTGCATGTGTCGACCCAGCAGGATGTTGTCCAGCACCGTCAGATTTACGAACAGCTCGATGTTCTGGAAGGTGCGCGCTATCCCGAGCCCGGCGATCCGGTGCGGTTTCATCCCCAGCACCGACTGCCCCTCCAGGGTGATCGATCCCTGCTGGGGCAGGTAGACCCCGTTGAGGCAGTTGAAGATCGAGGTCTTGCCGGCACCGTTCGGACCGATGATGGCGTACAGCTCACCCTCGTCGACCTGGAAGCCCACCCCATCGAGAGCGACCACGCCCGCGAACGCGAGGCGCACATCCTTGACCTCGAGCAGATGCACGCTCATGACAGCCACCGCTTCCTACGTTTGTAGTGCTTTACGTCACGAAACGACTTGCGCTCCCCGGCGTGGAGACCCAGGTAGAACTCCTGGACGTCCTCGTCCTTCATCAAATCGATGGCCGGCTTGTCCATCACGATCTTGCCGGTCTCCATGATGTAGCCGTGCTCGGCGATCGACAGGGCCATCGTGGCGTTCTGCTCGACCAGCAGAATGCTGGTCCCTTGCCGGTTGATCTCGACGATCAGGTCACGGATTTGCTGCACCAACAAGGGCGCAAGCCCGAGACTCGGTTCATCGAGGAGGAGGTAGCGGGGATTCGACATGAGGCCGCGACCCATGGCCAGCATCTGCTGCTCACCACCCGATAGATATCCGGCAGTTCGCTTGCGCCTCTCTTTGAGAACCGGAAACAGATCGAATACCCGCTCGAGGTTCCTTTCGAGGTCGCTGAGGTTGATATGAGCTCCGACCCGAAGGTTCTCTTCCACCGTGAACTCGGCGAAGATCCGCCTTCCTTCCATCACCTGGGTGACCCCTCGATCGACGATGGAGGCGGGTTTCAGTTTGTGTATCGGCTCTCCGTCTACCCGCACCTCGCCCTTGGTGATATCACCTTCGTGAACGTCGAGGAGGCCGGAGATGGCTCGCAGCACCGTGGTCTTACCTGCCCCGTTGGCGCCCAACAACGCCACGATCTTCCCGTCTGGAACGTTGAAGGAGAGGCCGCGCAGCACAAGGATGACGTCGTGATACACGACCTCCAGGTTGGCGACTTCCAGCAAGCTGAACCGTTCCCTCTGTCGGTTGACCGAACGGCGGCCGGCCGTCCGAGCGTGGGGAACTATATCAATGAGGCCGCATTCGATGTCGAGGAAACGGCTGCTAGCCACAGCTAACGCGGGAGGTGGGAAGTGAGAAGCAGGAGGTTGCCACTGACGAACTACGAACTTCATACTTCGAATAGGTTCTTGACGCCTCCTGCGTCACGAACCCTCTACCCATTCGGCGCCGCCGGGCCAATGCTCCTTCTTCCAGATGGGCGCCCGTTGCTTGAGCTCGTCGATCAGATACCGGGCGGCTTCGAAGGCCTCGGCCCGGTGGGCGGATGAGACGGCAACACCAACTGATGGTTCCCCAACCCTGACCCGCCCGATTCGATGTTCGACAACGGCAGACGTGATCGGCCACCGCTGCCCGGCCTCGGCGACGATATCGGTGATCTTGGCTTCCACCTGTTCGCGATATGCCTCATAATCCAGGTGGGTCACCCCCTCTTTGCCCGGGGAGTGATCGCGAACCGTCCCAAGGAATACCACCACCGCCCCGGCGCTCGGTAGGGTGACTTCCCCGGCCAGTGCTCCAGCCTCGATGGGGCCTTCCGCAACACGGATACGGCTCTGTAAGGGAAATTTGCTCATACAATCACCTCATGGCCAACCATCAGCCTGCCCCCGGTGTCCGCCTAGCTCCTTTGACGCCACCTCTGCCGCCGCAGGCTACACCTACACCGCCGGTCGGTAGAGGTCACCGTGATGGCCGTTCAGGGAGTGGCAGGATGCTCATGGTGGCCATTCTGGGCGGGCTGATCGGATCGTTGCTCACCGTCGGCGCGCTCACTCTGGCCGGTGTGTTCTCCGAACCCGACCCGGCGCCAACCACGACGACCACGGCTACGACCGTTCCGGCAACGGTGCAGGCGCCGGCACCGATTCCAACCCAGGGCACGACCTCGGTTGCCCTCATTGCCGATATGGTTCGACCGTCGATCGTCACGGTCGAGGTTGGCAACGGCAGCGGGGCCACCGATCTGGCGGCCGGGACCGGTTCCGGGGTCGTATACAAGAGCGATGGTTTCGTGCTCACCAACAACCACGTTGTTCAAGATGCCGAGTTCGTCAGGGTCATCCTTCTGGATGGGAGAATATACCAAGCGGAGGTCGTCGGTGCCGACCCGCTGACCGACGTCGCAGTGATCAAGGTGGCCGCACCGAACCTCACGCCAATAGAACTGGCCAACATCGAGGACGTTCGAATCGGCGATCCCGCAATCGCCATCGGCAACCCGCTCGGTCTGGGAGGCGGGCCTTCCGTCACGTCCGGCATAGTTTCGGCGTTCAACCGAAAGCTCAGGGTAACCGCTTCGGAAGAGCTGTTTGGCCTCATCCAGACCGACGCTCCCATCACCCGCGGATCGAGCGGCGGAGCGCTGCTGGACGGGACAGGGCGCCTGATCGGCATCACAACCGCCATCGGGGTGAGCGACGTTGGCGCCGAAGGGCTCGGGTTCGCGGTGCCGGTGAATATCGTCGTCGGTATTGCCGAAGACCTGATCGCGGACGGCGAGGTGCAGCATGCATTCCTTGGCATCGTCGGCGAGGACGCATTTGAGCTGACGGCGGACCAGGCCCGGTTGCCAACCGGCGCTCGTATCTCCTCGATTGAGCCAGAGTCCGCCATTGGCAACGCGGGCGCCCAAACCGGCGACACCATCGTGGCCCTCAACCGCGCCCCGGTCGCCAACATGAACGAACTCGTCGCCATCTTGCGCACGCACCGGGCGGGAGAAACCGTCGAGGTCGGGCTGCTCCGGGGGGACGAGACGATCGATATTCGCGTGGTACTGGATAGGCGGCCCGACGACTTGTGAGCGACGACCTGTTTGCCAGGCTCATTGAGCTCTTCAACCAACCGGGACCGGTCAATTGGAAGCTGGCCGGAGAGATCTCCCGGCATCTGGCCGGCCCGCCCGAACCGATAGAACCGTGGTTAGCCGAGGAGTACCGCGACCTGACGAGACTCGCCCAGATGAAGATCGCCGAAGCCACCAGCCTTGACCTGGGCGATGCGATTGACGCCATACCGGTTGATCGGGCTGCCTGGGCCGCCGGGAATCTCGAGAGCTTCCGCTACCTCGTTGAGCCGCTGGCCGAGAAGTTGGGAGCATCCGGAGCAGGCGGCCCGCTCGAGGGCATGATGGTCCCGCTTGGACCCGCCATCCTCGGCGCCCAAATGGGTATCATGATCGGCTTCCTCAGCCACCGGATTCTCGGGCAGTTCGATATCGGCCTACCCACCGCCGAGGCAGGAGTCCTTTATCTGGTTGTGCCCAACGTCGAGGCATTTGCAGCCGAGAACCGTTTGGATGCGCGACAGGTTCGGTTGTGGGTGGCGCTTCACGAGGTGACTCACCAGGCCGAGTTCGCCAAGCCGTGGGTCCGGCCCGCGTTTGTTGAGCTGATCACCCGCTATCTGGATGGCCTCGAGCTGGATCCCACCTCCCTGACCGAGAAGCTGCAGGGCTTCTCAGACCCCGAGCAATTCGAGTCCCTCCTCAACAATCCGGCCGGCCTGGCCGGCCTCATAACGACTCCTGAGCAGCAACCCATCCTCGAGGCCATCCAGGCATTCATGGCCGTGATGGAGGGATACGCCGACTACCTGATGGATCGAACTGCTCGAAAGATGCTTCCCAACCTCGAGCAGATGCGAGAAGCCATGAACCGGCGGCGAACAGAACCTTCCCAGGGCGAACAGATCATCAATCGAATGCTGGGCCTGGAGCTCAAACAAGAGCAGTACCGGCTGGGTGCCGAGTTCTGTTCCGAGGTGGCCCGTAGATGGGGCGAGGACGCCCTCGACAACCTGTGGAACGGACCCGATGACCTTCCGGACCTCGCTGAACTGCACGACCCGGTCGCCTGGGCGGCGAGGGTGCTGCTACCGGAGGTCTAAACCGGCCTTGGGCCGGCCGTGGGAGGTGGAGAGTTCAATCGCCAACTTCAAACCTCTGACCCTTCTACTTCCACCGGATGAGCCTTCAAGAATTCGAAGATCTCATCGCGAAAGAACTTGAAGGTACGACCGCCCGGCAGACGATAGGCCGGGATGCGACCCTCTCTTGCGTACTTGCGAACCATCTGTACGTTCATGCCGAGCAATTCCGCTACGTGCGCAGCGTCGAGAATCGGCGGGTAGTCGTCATTGGCCATGGCGTTGGCTCCTGAATGGTTACCGATAGTCTACAACATAGTGCGTTCAGCTCTTGACACTCCCCTGCGCCTCGTTCTTGGAGACCGACCCTCGACTCCCTCCCGGCCTTCGGCGGTACTCCTCCCCGATTCGCTCATTTCGTTCGCCGGGGGAAGGAAGCCGAGGAACGAAGTACGCTCTCCGCCATGAACGAACAGTCATTGCGCCCCCTGGGTCTGGGCGAGATCATCGACACCGCCTTCAAGATCTACACCCGCCACTGGCGGGCGTTGATGCTGCTGGTGGCCGTGGTCGTGGTCCCGGCCGGAATCGCCTCGTACCTGATCCTGAACGCCGCCGTTGTCCCGGACCTCACCCGGCAACTCAACGACCCCACCTCCGTCATCGACGATGCCCTCCTCGAGCAGATGCTGCGCTTTCTTGGAGCCGCCGTCCTCGCCGCCGTGATCCAATCGGGGGCCGCGGTGTTGGCTTCGGCCGGGAGCCTCCGGGCGGTCGCCGAGATCTACCTCGGCACCGAGCCCGCCTGGCGAACGTCGCTGGCGACGGCCTACCGTCGCCTGCCCGCCATCATTGCCACCGGATTGCTCATCGTGGTAGGAATCGGCGCTCTGAGCGCCGGCGTGTGGTTGCTGGTAGGGGTCGGCGCCTCAGCATCAAACGGTGGCGGTGCCCTGGCGGCGCTTTCCCTGATCGCATGGTTGGTCATCGTGCCCTGGCTGGCGATCTCCTGGGCTCCGGCGATTCCCGTCCTGGTCATAGAAAGGACCTCGCCGTCCGGCGCCCTGGCCCGATCGTTCCATCTCGTACGGGGTCGTTGGTGGCCAACCTTCGGCACTCTGCTCACCACCTGGCTGATCGTGGCCGTGCTGAGCGGAATCGCTTCCCGGATCCTCCAAGCGTTCCTGCCGGACGGGGGCGGTGTCACCGAGGGCATGGTCGTGTCGATAGCTATCGCCATTGTCACAACTCCCTTCGTCGTTACCGTGCTGGCCGTGCTGTACTTCGATCTCCGTACCCGACGCGGGAGATTCGACCTGGGCCGATTGGCCGCCGATATCGGTGCGCCGACTCCGGCGAACCCGAATGAAACACCCCGATCTCAGCTCCCTCCGACCCCCGATCGGCCCGACTGGCCGCCCTTCCCACCCGCCCCGGATGCGGAAGACCCACCGCCCGTGGACTAGCCTTGATTGACAGGACGTGAAAGAACATGGGCGACGAACCAACCCGAGCTGAAGTCGTTAAGGGCACCGAAGTTGGCAACGGTGAACAGTCGATGGTCAGCCAACCCACCAAACTGATCCGCATCGCATCCATGACGCGGGCCACCCTCGATGAGGTACGCCAGGCGCCCCTCGACGAGGCGGGACGAAAACGACTGCTCGAGATCTACCGGCGGTCACTAGAAGAGCTGAAAGAGGTCTTGTCGTCCGATCTCCGCGAAGAGCTCGACGAGGTCTTCTTGCCGCTCACCTCCGAGGTGCCGTCCGAATCGGAGTTGCGCGTCGCTCAGGCACAGCTGGTCGGATGGCTCGAAGGCTTGTTTCACGGAATCCAGGCAAGCCTGTGGACCCAACAAATGGCAGCTCAGGCGCAACTGGCCGAAGTCCGCCAGAGGAAGGCTCTAGAGGGAAACACCGAGAACACGCCGTACCCCGGCGTGTACCTCTGATCTCGTTCCGCGGTCCTGAAGAGGCCGCAAGCCGCTTCCGATGATCCCAGCATGGCATCTGCGCCAATCCGAAAGCACCGGGTGCTCGGTCTGCGCATTGCCGTTGGCGCGATCAGCACCCCTGCCCTACCGGGTCAGACCGCGCGCAATTCCTTCGCTCCCCGCCTCCCCCGAGCAAATGTGCGGTCGCCGCCCCCTTAGCCGGCCTTCTCCTTACGGATGGCTTGCAGAAAGGCCCCTGAGAGAGAACTCACATGGCCGTCGTCCCAGCGCACCTCGACGTTGTCGCCATCGACCCGGATCACCTTGCCGGTACGACCCGATTGTCCGACCTTCTTTGTCAGTTCACGTACCTGCATTCCGCTACGCAGCACGTCAGCTCACCTCCTTGGAACGAAGTATACGGAATCCGGGCCGAGCGCCTTGCCCCATCATCAGCCATGAGCCATCCATGTCTGCACCCCCCGGCAAGGGCGGGGGTCGAATACCCACCGACGGACCGCCGAGAACTGTGCGCTAGGTCCGCTCTTGCCCCCCCGACGTGTCTATCACCGGGATTTCTGCGGTGGGCTCGTCGCCGGTCGCGTTGAGCCTCTCGATGGTCGCCACCCGGGCGGCCGGTGTCGCGAACGCCGTCAAGACGTCATCCCGGATGATGCGTGTATTACCGGTAGGGACATGAACGACCCGACCTCGCCGCACGGAGACGATCGTACATGCCTCCGGCCATCTGATTTCGCGGAGGAACTTGCCGTCCGCCAGCGATCCGGGTGGAATCCGGAAGTCGAAGAACTCAGCCCCCGGTTGCGTTCGCCGCCGGAGCCGGTCGCGGGCCAGTTCGTGGCTGGTCTTCTGGCTCAATGCCCGGTGATAGGCGCGCACCGCGTCTTCCCGCCGGAACATCCCCACGAGCCGGGAGACGTCATCTTCCGCAACAACCGGCAGACGCCCGACACCGAGGGCAGCCATCCGCTCGAGGGCCATACTGACAGGAGTGCTGGGCGCCACCGTCACCGGACGGCGGGTCATCACCTCGGCCACGCTCATCGACTCGGAGGACCCGCGGACGCGCAACACATCGTTGATGCTGACGATGCCCACCAGCCGATCGTCTTCGCCCAGTACCGCGGCCCCGTGACGGCGGCCCCGGTCGAGTATGTCCTGGACCTCGGGCACCGGCATGCCAACCGGCACGGTCAATGGATTGAGCGACATGACCTCGCCGACCTTCACCGTGTCGAGCACATCCACCTCGCTCGATCTGACCAGCTGGATTCCCCGCCTGGCGAGAGGCATCGTGTACACCGATTCGGGATGAATCACGTCGGTGATCAGCGTGGCCAGGACCACGGCCAGCATCAAGGGAAGGACCAGCGCGTAGTCCTGGGTGATCTCGAACACGATCAGGATGGCGGTGAGCGGCGCCCGGGCTACCGCCGCGAATGTTGCGGCCATCCCCACCACGGCGAAGGCACCGGGTCGCAGCGGGGAGATGCTCCATATCGACGCCATCAGTTCCCCGAAAGCCGCACCAAGCGTGGCCCCGATGAACAGGCTGGGCATGAACGCCCCGCCCGAAGCGCGCGAGCCGACCGTCACCGACGTTGCGATGATCTTGAGGACTGCCAGGAGGAGCAGTATCCACCACAGTTCGCCGCCGAGCAGGCTGAAGTCCAGAACTTGGGAAACGAAATCCTGCCCCGTGCCGAGAATGCGGGGCTCGAAGATGCCGATGCCCGCCACGAGCAAGCCTGCTAAGAGTGGTTTCAGCCAGCCATGACGGGCGAAGTGCCCGCCCAGCTCTTCGGTCCAATTCAGCATGCGCAACAACCCGTAACCGGCAACTACGGCCAGCAGGCCCACCACCGCATAGAGCACCAGTTCCCGGGCGTCGAGCATTCCGTACGGCGGAGCCTCCAGGAGCCGTTCTTCACCGACGAGGCTCTTGGTCGTCACCGCCGCCGCCACCGAGGCGACCACCACCGCGCTCAGATGGCGCACCGAAAAGGCGCGGAGCAGCACCTCCATGGCAAACAGCATCCCGGCGATCGGGGCGTTGAAACTGGCACCGATGGCGGCGCCGGCTCCGGCGGCGACCAGGCTCCGAATCTGGTCTTCGCCCATTCGAGCCCGCCGCGCTATCGACGATCCGATGGTTGCCCCGATCTGAACGATCGGGCCCTCTCGCCCGGCAGAGCCGCCACCTCCCAGGGTGAGGGCAGTGGCGAGGATCTTGAACGGTACGCCTCGGGTCGGGAGATAGCCGGCATGGACGGCCAGCCCGATGGTCGCTTCCGGCACTCCGTCCCCCGCCACTTCCGGCGCAAAGCGGTGGGCGATCCACCAGGCGCCGAGCAGGCCCAGCGGCACGCTCACCAGCAGTGCATAGCGGCCGACGTCGGTCGCTTCGTTGGCTGCCCAGCCAACCGCGCGTTCCATCCAGGAGATGACCTCGATCAGCAACGCTGCTCCGCCCCCGACCAGCACACCGACCAGCAAGGCCAGCCCCAGGAACCAGGCAGTCTCCGTCTGGCCGAGAACCCGCCTCGGAGACGGTGATGTTGTTGGCTTGGAGTCGGTCATACAGCCTCGGCTGGCCGGACGGGAGTGCCGGGCCCAACATACACCGGAATGGCCCGGCTACAGAACCGCCGGTATGCGCTGGGTCCAGCGTCACGGAGGTCCGGAGAAGATGAGCGATGCGAGATTGCACCCGGCGGTCGAACCACTGGCGTTTCTCCTTGGTCGGTGGCTGGGCGAGGGCAAGGGGGAGTACCCGACCATTGAACCGTTTGTCTATGACGAAGAAATCGAGTTCTCCCACACCGGCCGACCGTTTCTGTTCTACGTACAGAAGACCTGGAACCCGGCCGACGGTTACCCGATGCACTCAGAAGCCGGTTACGTCAGACCGGTTGCGGAAGGCGTGGTCGAGTTGGTCCTCGCCCAGCCGAGCGGCATCACCGAGATTCTGGCCGGCACCCTCTCCGGTTCCCGCCTCGACGTGACAAGCACCCTGGTCGGTGCCAGCCCGACGGCCAAACAGGTGTCCGCCGTCAGGCGGGTCATCTCGGTCGACGGCACCGCCCTGAGCTACCGGCTGGACATGGCTGCCGTCGGCCAGGATATGAACATCCACCTGCAAGCCGATCTGGAACACAAATAGCAGCACTCCGTGCTGCGTACCTGAGTCCAGGTACTGAGTATTGGCGGGAGGGGGGCAGGCCCGCCTCCCGGCCTCACCCCGGGCGTGACCGGACTCCTCTCGTCCCTGGATGAGCACACACTCACCCAGGGGGCCCTGCGGCCCTGTGGCCGGCCGCCGCCGTCCGCTGCGCCAGGGTTCCGGCACCAACCCCCAAGAAGAACTACGCACGTCGCTATGTTGATCTCGTGCTTCGTCTGACCTCGATCACGGCCATCGTCCGCACTATCGACCCGCGGCTACGAACCCATCAGTTCCACCTGGCCGTCGCAGTCTCCGGCGCCCTGGTCGTGATAGCCGTCGAAGTGGAACGGCTCGGCTCGATCGCCGAAGCCCTAGGCCCGGCCGCCAAGGCAGGCCTGACGATCTTCCTGGCGTGGGCCATCGCCCGGGAGATCGACCCCGACCAAGCGCGCACCGCCAACCTCGCCGCCATCCTGGCGGTAGCCGGTTGGTTGCTGTCCGGGCCGGACAACTTGGCCGCGCTGTTCATGCTGCTCCTGGCCACCAGGATCACGTTGCGCAGCACCGGCCTGAAACCGACGCTCTTGGACGGTTTGGTCTTTCTGCCGGTCGCAGCGTTCTGGGCCGGTCGGACGGTGGCGGGATGGATGGCGGCCCTGACGCTCGCCTACGCGCTGGCCCGCGACCATCGTCTCCCCGACCCCGCATCGACGCGCAATCTGGTCGCCGCCTTTCTCTCGTCGACGACCGCCGCGGGAGGTGTGATCCTGTCCGGCGGATTTGGATCCGGGTGGGCCGATTCCGGGCCGCTGCCCCTGGCGCTCATGGCCGCAGGTATCATCGCCGGGCTGGCGCTGCCGGGCTACGTACCCACGTCCAAGACCGATTACACCGGCGAGATCCTCGACTTCTTCCGGTTGCGCTCGGCACGTCGGACCCTGCTCGGGGGCGCCACCTTGACCGTGCTGGCGGCGGGAGGTGCGGGAGTGGCCGGCCTGAGTGCGATCTGGGCGGTGTTGGTGGCCGCCACCTTGACCGCCCGCAACCTGGTTCCCACCTTCGGGCCTGCCTGAGCATTGCCGGGGGTTCATCCATCAGCAAGACCCGACACTGATGCTCCAGCGCCCAGGCGGTGGCCACGGATTGCCGGCGACCGGCCGAGAGTTCGGCCCGGCATCTTGCCCAGCAGCGCCCGGATCCCCAGGTGGGTCGCTTCCGCCTCGACTTCCCGGTCACAGTCCGGCTTGGGAACCTTGCGCAAAGCAAGCGGGAACCCGATGTTGTCGCGGGCGGTGAGGTGCGCATACAAGGTTCGGTCCTATGCGACCATTGCCACGTTCCGGTCCCGAGTCGGAACGTCGGTTGTGTCCTCATCATCGAAGAGGATCCGGCCCTCGGTT
>DATEVB010000062.1:0-5105 GCA_035282865.1 Acidimicrobiia bacterium
TCTCATCGCCTCGGCAGCTCGTTCCGGGTCCCGAACCTCCAATGCCTCGAGAATGGTGATGTGGCGCTGTCCCAGCCAATGCAGGTCGATACCCGGCACCGCTGCCGTGACATACGTCCGGGCAAGCGGTTCGAGCATGGACCAGGTTCTCTCGAGTGTCCGGTTGCCGGACGCTCGAACAACGGCCGCATGGAACTCCGTGTTGCTCAGCGCATGTCCGTGAACGTCTCCTGAGTCGGCCCACTTCAGCATGTCCGCAATCAATCTCCGCAGTTCCGCCAGGCTAACCTCGGTGATTCTTGTCGCAGCTAATCGGGCGGCCATAGCCTCCAGTTCGGCACGAACCTCCATGGCTTCCACCAGCTCCCGCTTGCTCGGACGGCGAACCCGCGCACCCCGATACGCCTGCATCTCTACCACGCCGAGCGTGGCCAGGTCCCGAAGGGCTTCCCGTACCGGCGCCTGGCTGGTGCCGAGCTCACGGGCCACCCGGGTCTCGACGATGCGCGACCCGGGAGCCAGATCACCTTCCAGGATCCACTGCAGGATCCGGTCCTTGACCTGAGCGCTCAACACGTTGCGCGCCACAGGGTCTGAACGACGGTCGGCGGGTTTGGTCATGGAGTGAAGAGATCCGAACTGACGACGTCGCCCTCCTTGATCTCCTCAGCGAGGATCTCGAGGATGCCGGTCGAGCCGTTGACCCGCAGGCGGTCACCGGTCTTGATCTCCCGCGTAGTCCCGATCACTGGCTTGATCCCGAACTCACGGGCAGTACCGCCGAGTGCGACACCACGCCGCCCGCGTTGGTGTCGAAGGTCCCAGGAGTACCACAGTTGCCATCAATCAGGGGACCATCGGCGGTGATCCACAAGGAGTCAAGGCAAGAGCAGTGAGCAATCCGCCTCCCGATTGGGTCGAGCCCGAGAAGGTCGAACGTACGTTTCGGAATCAAGTCCTCTATCTTCGATAATCGATCAGATAGAGCATACGAACCTACATATGGTTCCGTCAACCCGAACTCGAGATTGATGTCCGCCTGGTCTATGTCGGTGACTAGGGGCGCGGGATCGGCAGGTACGCGATGGGCAACTCGATGCGAAGCTCTTCCGGGACAAGACAGACACTATCGGTGCAGGCTTGGTAGCCGATCCGGATCACCAGAGCGGCGTCCCCGGCCGCTTCGTCGGAGAAGTAGAACGGGATCTTGGCATCCACGATTCCCTCGACGACCGAGAACTCCTCGGTCAACCCCTCCACCCGGAACGGTCTCCCGGCCGGCAACGCGGTGACTTCGGCGGTCAGCGTGGGATCCTGGTCGATCTGCACCCGCAGTGGCACGTAGCCCTCGGCGAGGGGTGGCACGTACAGGTGGTAGCCGTCGAGGACCTCGATGCGCACGTGGGCGTACAGGCGCTGCCCCGGGAAGAATGTCGCCTCGTCCAACCACGCCGTCACCCCGACCCCAGGTCCGGTGGCGATGCCCGACACCGCCGGAGCCAGCTCCTCGCCGGTCAGGTCGGCAAGCAACACCGAACCCGATGGACGAACCCGGTGGCTGCGATCGAACTTCTTCTCGATGACGACTCCATCCTCATCGAGGAGGAAAACGCCCGGGAAAGGAACCCGGTCGTGCCGGGCTGCGAACACCAGACCCCACGCCGCCACCTCGTCAGCGATCGTACGGTTGAGCATCCCCAAACGTTCCATCTCCACGCTGCCGACGTCGGCCAGCAGGTCGTAGGCGATGCCGAACTCCGTGGCGAACCGGGCCAGGGTAGCTACCGGGTCGTAACTGATGGCGGCGACAAAGACGTCCTCCCGCTCCGCCGCCGTTCGCTGCAACTCGACCAGCTGCCCCCGGCACCAGGGTCACCAGTCGGCGCTGCGATGGACGACTACCAGCCCGCGCCGGTTGCCCCGGGACTCATGGAGGTCGATCAGGTCACCGTGCTGGTTGGGCAATATCAGCTCCGGGAACCGCTGGCCCACCGGAGGCCCCACCAGATCGAAATCAACCTCCGGCAGCGGGTGATCGGCTGGAATGAGCGGCACGGCGACTCCTGGGTCTGTGGGAACCACATGCTAGAGAACTCGATGTCCTTCGGGTCGGTCCATGCTGCAGGGCGGACAACGCAGATGCGAACACACGAGATGCCAGAAATGGATGGGTCGACCGGATGGCGTGTAGTGTCGGCCGGGGTGTTAACCGCAGCGCCATGTGATCGGGGAACGGGTCGAGCGTGCGGGTAGGCGCTCGGGGATTGGTTTCAGGAGGAACAGCCATGACGGACCACAGGAACCCCAAGGCCGCGTATCTCCCGATCGGAGACCGTGAACCTCTTCACCTTCCGGATGGGGCCCGTCTGGCAGTGTGGGTGGTCGTGAACGTGGAGGTGTGGGACTTCCGGTCTCCCCTCCCCCGCACCCTGCTTCCATACCCCCAGGGTGCGCCGGTTGTACCGGATGTCGCCAACTACGGGTGGTTCGACTACGGGCTGCGGGTGGGGATCTGGAGGCTGAAGGACGTTCTGGACGGGCAGGGGATCCGGGCAACGATGAGTCTGAACGGGGTCCTGTGCGAGGCATATCCCCAAGTGGTGGCCGAGTGCGTCGCCAGCGACTGGGAGCTGATGGGCCACAACTACATCCAGCAGGTGATGAGCAAAGAGCCCGACGAGCGTGCCGCCATCCGCAAGACCAAACAACTACTCGAAGAGGCATCCGGCAAACCGATGCGGGGGTGGATCGGTCCCGGACTGTCGGAAACGGATGCCACCCTTGATCTCCTGGTCGAGGCGGGCGTCGAATACGTGGCCGACTGGGTGAACGACGATCTGCCTTACCGGCTCAAAACGACCAGCGGGGTGCTGCATGCGCTGCCCTACAGCCTGGAGATCAACGACATCGTCCTGCATCTGGTCCAGCAGCGCCCGTCGCCCGAGCTTTTCGAACGGACCCGTGACCAGTTCGATACGTTGTACGAGGAGAGCGCCCAGGGGGCGAGGGTGATGTGTGTGGCGGTCCACCCGTACGTGTCGGGGGTGGGTCATCGCATCAAGTACTTCCGCCAGATCTTCGACTACATGCGAGAGCACGACGGTGTCGCGTTCATGACCGGCGAGGAGATCCTGGACTGGTACCTGGGAACCTGATCTCGCCCGCCCGGGCCGACCCAACCCCGCCGAGATCGCACTGGTCTACGCCCCACGTGCGCCTCTTGGGCGACGTCGAGGACCAGACCTCTAGGTGTGGGATGGAACTCCAAACCACAACTTCCGCATGAACAGTCCATCACGAGCCAACTTCCTTGCCGGCCGACCCGCCCGGAAACGGTGCAGATTGGCAATTGGCCTGTTCGATACTGGACCGGTTGGGCTTCTGCCTACACTCCCTTCGTGACTGCAGGACTCGGCGCCCTCCTCGTCTTCGTTATGCGCGTCACCGACGTCTCCATTGGATCGATGCGGATCGTGATGCTGGTGAGGGGCCGCAAATGGATCGCCGGCGTGCTCGGCTTCTTTGAATCGCTGGTGTGGGTTCTGGCGGCGGGATTGGTGCTCACCAACATGGACAGCCCGCTGCGCATCATTGCCTTCGCGGCGGGTTTCGCCACCGGCACCGTCCTGGGTGGGACGGTCGAGGGATGGATCGCCATGGGGCAAAGCGTGCTCCGGGTGATCACACCGGTGAACACGCCGGAAATCGCCCCCGCTCTGAGACAAGCGGGATTCGGCGTGACCGTGCTCAACGCCGAGGGCAGAAACGGGGAGGTCCAGCTGGCCTTCACCGTCGTGCCGCGCCGCCGCAACACCGAGGTGCTCTCGATCGTTCATCGCCTCAACCCGGACGCCTTCGTTACGCTCGAAGACGTGTCGACACCGGAACTCAGGTTGATGAGGAGCTCCCGGGTTCGCAAGTAGTACACCACGTCGGAAAGGCCTCAAGAAACCGGACGTTCAGCGGGAACATCTCCCCGTGATCACACCGGGCGCCCGTATGGTCAGCCGGCGAGCAACTCGTCCAGGCGCTCGTAGCCCTCCCGGACGCCTTCCTCCATACCGCTGGCGAGGAAGGCGTCACGGCCCTCGAAGGTGTCGACCAGCGACGTAACGGTGAGCCGAGTGCGGCCGTCGCCGAGGTCTTCGAGCACGAGGCGCTCCAGGGCTACGCCGTCGGGGGCACCCTCGAAGGTGAAGGTCTGAACGATCAGCTCCGAGGGGCGCACCTCGTGGAAGCAGCCGTGGAAGCCGAACTCGTTGCCGTCGCCGATCATCACGTAGCGATACGACCCACCGGTCCGGCAGTCGTAGTAGTCGACCCGCATCTCGAGGCGCCGTGGGCCGAGCCATTGGGCGACGAGTACGGGGTCGGTGTGGGCCCGGAAGACCTTCTCAGGCGGGGCGTCGAACTCGCGGGTGATCCGGACGAAGGGGACGTCCGGGTCGGCGGTGATCACGGTCGGGTGGGTGCTGGTGGTCATCGTGGTGCTCCTGTCTGAGGTGGTGTTGGGGTGGGTTCGATGTCGTCGGGCATCGTCTGGAGAAGGTCGTCGAGGCGCCGGTAGCGCTCCTCCGCTTGGCGCCGGTAGCGCTCGATCCACTTGGTCATGAGGTCGAAAACCCCTGCTTCGAGGTGGGCGGGACGGCGCTGGGCCTCTCGGGAGCGGCCCACCAGCCCGGCGTCTTCGAGCACCTTGAGGTGCTTGGAGACTGCCTGGACGGTCACGTCGTAGGGCGCGGCGAGCTCGTTGACGGTGGCATCGCCGACGGCGAGCCTCGCCACGATGTCGCGCCGGGTGGGGTCGGCCAGGGCCGAGAACACCCGAGAGAGCGGATCAGCAGCCAACAGCCTTCCTCCTTGTGTTCAACCATTTGGTTGAACACAAGCTAGAGCCCGGGAGGGCCGTTGTCAACCAGTTAGTTGATAAAGGTCGGCGGTCGACCACTAGCTGGATTCTCAGTGCGTGTTATCGCCGGTCATACGCCCTTGCCCACCTGCTCGTCATCGAACATTCCCAGACCCATACAACAGCGACGTCGCACTTCGGCGGTTCCGGCCTGGCCTTGGAATCGCCGGGGCCTACTCGTGTTGTTCCGTTGGAC
>DATEVB010000063.1:0-2776 GCA_035282865.1 Acidimicrobiia bacterium
CGACCGAGAACTTGTCGGTCACCTTGGTCGTCACCTTCACGACCTTGCCGGCCGCGGTGTCCGCGTACGACACGTCGGGAGCCGCTACGGCCGTCACGATGGAGCCCGTTCCGGGTGGCACCACGCCACCGGCCTGCAGAGTGCGGGCCAGGAAAAGGGCCATCTGCCAGCGACTGACGTTGGCAAACGGATCGAACGTGGTTGCGCTCGTTCCGGTCGAGATCGCCAGCTGCTTGAGCTGGTTGACCGCCGTAACTGCCGCCGCGCTGAGACCGGCCAGGTCGGTGAAGCCCTGATCGGCACCGCTGGGCAGGGTGATACCGGCCGCGGTCACCAAACGAGTGATGAACAGCGCCATCTGCCAGCGGCTCACGCTCCCGAAGGGATCGTAAGTGGTGGCAGTCGTTCCCGTGGTGATCGCCAGCTGCTTGAGCTGGTTGACCGCCGTGGTCGCCTCAGCACTCAGACTGGCCAGATCGGTGAAGCCCTGATCGGCGCCGCTGGGCAGCGTCACACCATGGGCCGTCGCCTGACGGGTGAGGAACAGGGCCATCTGCCAGCGAGCCACGTTAGCGGCCGGGCTGTAGGTGGTGGCACTGGTCCCCTTGGTGATGTTGTAGAAGGCGATGCAGTTGATCGAGTCAACGGCATCTGCCGACAATCCACCGATATCGGTGAAACCAGCGCTGGGAGTCGTCGCCGGGCAGGCTGCTGTAGCCGCTGCATTCGCAGGTGCTACGGGCAGCGCCAACAGGGCGATGACCATCGCAAACACCGCGAACAGCACTACCAGCGAGCGCCGCCCCGCAATTACATTGGTGGGCACTATGACCCTCCTTCCTTCCTTTTCTAGGTTCGTCCCGTGCTTCACACTAGGACATGATCCAATCTTCAGGACGGTTTTCACTAGTCCTTGTTACATCCCCGCACATAGCACGCGCGCAGATGCCGCAGACTGGAAGACCGTGCAGGTAACAGGACGTGAAAAACGGGTACCTGTTACATCCATTATCCGGTAGGTGACACAACCCGGCGCACAATTCCGGGAGCTGTGGAGAATCCCGAAGCCCGATGCACCGGCAATGACCCTGTTTTCGATACCGGCCCCCTCCCTCCTGCCATGCTAACACCGGAGAACCGACCCATGTGGGTGTTCTTGGAAGACGCCCGGTGAAGCCGACCTCCCCGGGTACCAGCCGGGCTGAAGGAAGACCCGGTCAGCGGATGGTCGCCTTGTAGGTCTCGATGACCTCGGCCGGATCGCCGATCATTCTGACGTCACCCTTGTCGAGCCACATCACCCGGTCGGCCATCTCCTCGACCTTGTCGAGGGCGTGGGAGACCAGCAGCACGGCGGTACCACCGCTCATCATCGCCTGCATCCGTTCGAACGATTTCTTCTGGAACTCCTGGTCGCCGACCGAGAGGACCTCATCGACCACCAGCACATCGGGGTCGGCGTCGCTGGCCACCGAGAAACCGAGCCGGGCCATCATCCCCGACGAGTAGCTGCGGATCGGCACATCGAGGAACCCCGAGAGCCCGGCCCACTCTGCGATGGCCGGGGCCCGCTCGCGCATGTGCTGGGGGTCGTGTCCCAGCAGCGTGCCGAACATGACGATGTTCTCGTACCCGGTCAGGTCCGAGTTGAACCCGGCTCCCAGCGAGATCATCGGAGCAACATTCCCGCGCACCACCACCCGGCCGGCGGTAGGCGGAAGCACCCGGGCCACGATCTTCATCAGGGTTGTCTTGCCGGCTCCGTTCGGGCCGATCAGTCCGAACACTTCTCCCCGCCGCACCTCGAACGAAACGCCTTTGAGCGCCCACAGCTTCTCGAAGCTGACCTGCCGCCGCACCAGCTGCAGGGCGAACTCCTTCAGAGTCCCGCCCCGGTTACGGGCGAGACGGTAGGCAAGGGAAACGTCGGAAACCTGGATGAGCGGCTCGTTCATAGCTGCCCCACCAGGTTGCGCCAGCTCTTCGAGAACACCCAAACGCCCAGAGTCAGGAACCCGAGCGAGGTGACTCCCATCATCGCAAAAGCCCACCAGGGGGCGAACGTCCCTTGATAGACGAACCCCCGAAACACCGCCAGGTACGAGTAGAGCGGGTTGGCGTAAACAAACGGCAGGAAACGGTCGGGGATGATCGAGATGGGATAGAACACCGGCGTCAGATACGAAACCAGCTGAACCCCCACCCGGGTCAGGTCGAGCACGTCATAGAAGAAGACGGCCGCCGACGCTACCAACATGCCGAGTCCCGTGACAAAGGCCAGCAGGGCCAGGGCCGGGATCGGGATCAGCAACACGGTCCAGGGAATGCCGACCCCCGAGATCAGCTGCACCACCAGGAGGGGAAGCAGGCTGATGGCGAAGTTCACCATGGAGGCCAGCGCGCTCGAGAGCGAGAACACTTCGGCCGGGACGTACACCTTGGTCAAGATGCCAGAAGCGTTGGTGATGGAGGCCCCGGTCGAGAGCAGCCCCTGGGAGAAGAAAGTGATGAACAAGACACCGGACAGCAGATACACAACGTAGTTGTCCTCACCCTCGGCAAAGCGAGCGCCGAACAACTGGCCGAAGACGACCCACATGATGGCCGTGGTCAGCAGCGGGTTGAGCAACGTCCACCACACTCCGAGGATGGTCCGCTTGTAGCGAACGGTCAGGTCCCGACCCACCAGCAGCCTGATCAGCCCCCGGTACTCCCAGAAGTTCCGGATCTCGGAGATGAGGGGACGCCGCGGCCGGTCGGAGTCGTAGAAGGTGGC
>DATEVB010000064.1:0-15292 GCA_035282865.1 Acidimicrobiia bacterium
TCGACGGTCCTTTGCCACAGGTCTCCGGCGTAGGTCAACACGTTGGTCTTGTGGCACAGTGTCAGCTTCCGGCGTCGCTCGGCAGCTCGATCGAATGCATACCGCACCACTCGCTCCACTCCCCGGCGGGTGTTGATCGACTCCTGGGTGGCCCGCTCATCGGCGGTGTCTTTCAGATGGAATGCGCCGACGCCGGTGTAGAGGCCTTCGGTGTTTTCCCGTACCACGACCAGATCGCACCGGTCGGGGGTGAGGTCCTTGATCGGTGTCGGTGCGCCCGGATAGAGCTTGACCGGGCGCAGATTGACGTACTGGTCGAAGTCGAATCGTAGCTTCAAGAGCAGGCCGCGTTCGATGATTCCCGGCGGTACGTCTGGCGTTCCGACCGCTCCCAACAAGATGGCGTCGTGGTTGGCTAGTTCGGCCTGAACGGACTCAGGCAGCACGTCGCCGGTGCGCAGGTAGCGGGTTCCGCCCAGGTCGTAGTCGGTCGCCTCGGTCGTGAACCCGAACCGATTTCCGGCTGCCCGGATGGCCTTGAGGGTCTGGGCGGTTACCTCCGGGCCTACTCCGTCTCCGCCGATGACGGCCAGTTGATACGTCCCCATCCCGTCTCCGATCACAGGTGGTCCATCACCGAGTCCGAGATCACAGTGCGGGCCGCTTTGTTGAGGGCGTGCACGAATGCCCGGGCGGAACCCTCGACCACGTCGGTTGAGACGCTTCGGCCTGCGTAGATCTCGCCGCCGATCCTTACCACGACGTTGATCTCGGCCATGGCATCGGCACCCTTGGTGATCGGAACCACCCGGTAGTCGACAAGTCGGGCGTCGATTCCGAAGGCTTTCTTGAGGGCGTCGAACGTGGCGTGGACCATTCCGTCACCCTCGCCTTCGAACTCGAGGGTCAGCCCGCGCGCCTCTACCTTTACGGATGCCTGGGGGGCGACGGTGCTGCCGCCGGCCACCCGCATCGAAACGAACCGCACCAGGTCGTCCATGTCGCGGGTTTCATCGGCGACGATGGCCCGGATCTCCTCTTCGGTGATCTCGACCTTCCGGTCGGCCAGTTCCTTTACCCGGGCGAACGCCCGCTTGAAATCCTCGTCGTCGAGGGCGATGTCCAGCTTGCGCAACGCATCCGCGAAACCGGCCCGTCCCGAGTGCTTGCCGACGATGATTCGGCTTTCCTGGCCAACCGAGGTGGCGTCCATGATCTCGTAGGTCTCACGGTCCTGAAGGACGCCGTGCTGATGGATCCCCGACTCGTGCGCGAACGCGTTTCGCCCCACAACCGCTTTGTTGAATTGGACGGGATAGCCGGTCAGACGGGACACCAGACGGCTGGTCTCGAGGATCTGGGTGGTGTCGGCCCCGATCTCGACTCCGAAGCGGTCCTGGCGGGTCTTGATCGCCATGATGATCTCTTCGGTTGAGGTGTTCCCGGCTCGTTCGCCGATCCCGTTGATGGCGCCCTCGATCTGGCGGGCGCCCGCCGAGATGGCCGCCAGCGAGTTGGCGACGGCCAGGCCGAGGTCGTTGTGGCAGTGGGTGGAGATGATCACATCCTCCCTCCCGCCCCGCACCTCGTCGTAGACGAGGCTCATCAACTCGACGAACTCGGCCGGAGTCGCATATCCGACCGTGTCGGGGATGTTGATGGTGGTGGCACCTGCTTCCACCGCCGCCCGGCAGACTGCCACCACGAAATTGGGATCCGAGCGGGTGGCATCCTGCGGCGAAAACTCCACATCGTCGCAATAGCTCCGGGCCCGCTTCACCCCTTCGATGACGGACTGCATGACCTCATCCGGCGTCATTTTCAGCATCCGTTCCATGTGGATCGGCGAGGTGGAATTGAACACATGGATACGGGCTCGCTCGGCACCCCGCAGGGCGTCCCAGGCGCGATCGATATCGTCGGGATGGGTTCGTGCCAGGCTGGCGATGACCGGGCCCTTGACTTCCTGTGCGATTCGGGACACGGACTCGAAGTCGCCCTGTGAAGAGGCGGCGAAACCCGCTTCGATCACGTCGACTTTCAGCCGGGCCAGTTGCCCGGCAATGGCTACCTTCTCGTCGGGGGTCAGTGCGATACCCGGTGCCTGCTCGCCGTCGCGCAGGGTGGTGTCAAAGATGATGAGGCGGTCTTGCATTTCAAGTCTCTCCAGTCTCCAGCCTCCAGCGGATGGATGTCCGCCGCTACCGATGTACGTGCCAGGTCGGCTGGTTGCTGGCTGCTGGTAGCGGGCGGCTCTGAAGGGCCGGGTCAGCCGCGGTGGCTGCCCGGCCGGCTAAGCGCCAGCCACCATCCGCGGTAGGGGGGAGTGAGGGACCTCATTCCGGCGGGGCCTTGGGGGTGAGGAACGGCATCATTCCGCGTAGCTCTGCGCCGACCTGCTCGATCTCGAGGCGGCGGTCGGCTTGGCGCTGTTCGAGGAGGTAGGGGGCACCTTGGCGGGCCTGGGCCAGCCATTCGCTGGCAAATGCACCCGACTGAATCTCGCCGAGGATCTTTTTCATCTCCGCCCGGGTCTCGTCGTTGACGATACGCGGCCCCCGCGTGTAGTCGCCGTATTCGGCGGTATCAGACACCGAGTATCGCATGTAGGAAAGACCTCCCTCGTAGAGGAGGTCGACGATCAGCTTCAGCTCGTGAAGGGTTTCGAAGTAGGCGGATTCGGACTGGTAGCCGGCCTCGACCAGCGTGTCGAACGACGCCTTGATCAGCGAGGAGACACCCCCGCACAGGATGACCTGCTCGCCGAAGAGATCCGTCTCGGTTTCCTCCTTGAAGGTGGTTTTGAGCACCCCGGCCCGGCTCCCGCCGATGGCCCAGGCGTAAGACAAGCCGAGGGCACGGGCGTTGCCGGTGGCGTCCTGGTGGACGGCCAGGAGACACGGCACCCCGGATCCTTCGGTATACGTGCGGCGGACCAGGTGGCCGGGTCCCTTGGGAGCGACCATCACCACGTCGACATCCGGCGGCGGCTCGATGGCCCCGAAATGAATGTTGAACCCGTGGGCGAAGAAAAGCGCATCACCGGAGGCGAGGTTGGGGGCGATCTCCGCGGTGTACAGGTCTCCCATGTACTGGTCGGGCACCAGCAGCATGACCACATCGGCCGAGGCGGCAGCTTGGGCGGGCGTCGTGACCGTCAGCCCGGCCTTCTCCGCCTCATCCCAGCTTGATGAGCCTTCCCTCAGGCCGACGACGACGTCGACTCCGGAGTCTCTCAAGTTCAGGGCATGGGCGTGGCCCTGGCTGCCGTAGCCGATCACGGCAACTTTGCGAGCCGACAGTACCGATGGGTCGGCGTCCTGGTCGTAGTAGATCGTCGCCATCAGCTCTCCTTCACCCGATTGCCTGCAGTTTTCGGCTCTTGAGGTCCCGGGCCATCGCAATGCGACCCGACTTGACCAATTCCACGATCCCGTAGGGCCGGACCAGCTCAATGAAGTCGTTGATCTTGCGGGGCTCGCCGCCGACGGTGAAGGCGATGCTGGTCGACCCGACGTCGATGGCGGTCGCCTTGAAGATCGTGCCGATCTCCAGGATCTCGCCCCGCTTACCGGCGGTGGCCGCCACCCGGATCATCATGATCTCTCGCTCGAGGGACTCGTCCGGATCGAGTTCGGTGATGCGCACGACATTGACGAGTTTGTGAAGCTGCTTCTTTACCTGCTCCAGCTCCGGGGCATCGACCACGATCGTCATCCGTGACAGTCCTTCATCGGCGGTCGGCCCGACCGCCATCGAGTGGATGTTGAAGCCGCGCCGGGCCAACAACAAGGAAACCCTGGCGAGCACCGAAGGTTTGTTCTCGACGAGAACCGAGAGGGTGTGCTGGCTCATGGCATGTCCTGTCTGCTCAGGATGATGTCGTCGTTCGACCCGCCTGCCGGAACCATCGGGAACACCATCTCCTCGGTATCGGTAACGAACTCGACCACCACCGGACGGTCGTCGATAGAGAGCGATTTCTCGATGACGGGACCGACTTCATCAGGGGTTTCGGCCCGCAACCCAACACAGCCCATCGCATCGGCCAGCTTCACGTAGTCGGGCACGTCCCGGCCCAGATCGACGGCCGACAACCGGCCCCCGTAGAACAGGTTCTGCCACTGCTTGACCATGCCGTGGGCGCCGTTGTTGAGGATCGCCACCTTGATGGGGATGCCCTCGACCGAGGCTGTGATGAGTTCCTGCGGGGTCATCTGGAAGCAGCCGTCACCGTCGATGGCGTACACCAGATCGTCGGGCCTGCCCGCCTTGGCGCCGACGGCGGCCGGAACCGCAAAACCCATAGTCCCAAGTCCTCCGGAGTTGATCCACTTGCGCGGTTGGCTGAACTTCCAGTATTGCGATGCCCACATCTGGTGCTGCCCGACTCCCGACACGACGATCGTGTCGGGTCCCGCCAGGCGATACAGCTCCTCGATCACATACTGCGGTTTGATCGGTCCGTCGGGCTGCTGATCGTAGCTGAGCGGAAATTGGCGCTGCCATCCGTGCACGGTTTCCAGCCACTCTTTGCGGTCCGGGGTGTTGCGGTCGTCCCAGGCGGTGAGCAGTTGTTGCAGGACCCTCCGGGCGTCGCCGACGATCGGGACCTCGGGGACACGTACTTTGCCGATCTCGGCCGGATCGACGTCGGCGTGGATGACTTTGGCGTGGGGAGCGAACGTGGCCGGGTCGCCGGTGACCCGGTCATCGAAACGAACCCCGATCGAAACCAGCAGATCCGACTTCTGCATGGCGGTGACCGCTGTGTAGTTGCCGTGCATGCCGGGCATGCCGAGCGCCAGCGAATGGAGGTCGGGGATGGCGCCCCGGCCCATCAAGGTCGTCACCACCGGGATCTGGGTGAGCTCGGCGAAGCGCAACAGCTCTTCGTGAGCATTGGCCTTGATGATTCCGCCGCCGACGTACAACACCGGTCGTTGCGCAGCTTCGATCAGCTTGATGGCTTCCTTGATCGGGCGCGGGTGTGCATCGACGGTCGGCTTGTAGCCGGGCAGGTTCAATGTGGCGGGTTTGTGCCAGACCAATTCGGCGTTCAGCACGTCCTTGGGAAGATCGACCAGGACCGGTCCCGGCCGGCCGGTGGCGGCGATGTGGAACGCCTCGTGAATCACGTCGGGGATATCACGGGGGTCGGTGACGTAGTAATTGTGCTTGGTCGCCGGCATGGTGATACCGGTCGTGTAAGCCTCCTGGAAGGCGTCGTTGCCGACCGCATACGTGGGGACCTGGCCGGTGATGGCAACCATTGGGACCGAGTCGACCAGCGCATCGGCCAGCGGCGTGACCATATTGGTTGCCCCCGGGCCGGAGGTGACCATAGCCACACCGACCCGACCGGTCGACCAGGCATACCCCTCGGCCATATGTCCGGCCCCTTGCTCGTGGCGGGCGAGGATGTGCCGGATCGGGCTGTCGAGGATCGGGTCGTAGGCAGGAAGAATGGCGCCGCCCGGTACCCCGAATACAATCTCGACCCCTTCGTATTCGAGTGCCGTGATGAGGGCTTGTGCGCCGGTAATGGTGCTCATCGCCTGATCCTTTCCATGGTATGAAAAAACCCTCCGGCTCTTGGCAACGGAGGGCGGCGCACACGTCTTGCGACGCGTGCGCTAGGTAAGTACGAGGATGGTGTTGATTGATCGCATGGTTGAGCGGTTGAGTATGCGGGAAAGAGGCGACGATGTCAAGGAGCGTTGGGGGAGGGATCACCTCAACCAGGACACACGCCCCGTAGATGGCGACAAGTCGGCGCAATCATCCTGCGGCTCCCAAGCCGCGGCAGGCAACCTGAGCGGCCGGTGGCCTAGGTTGGTTGACATGGATTTCGGTCGTGGTTCCAAACCCCGCACCACGCTCCTGAGGGTGGAGGGCGTGGTCAACCTCGTCTTTGGGGTGGTGCTGATGGCGTTCCCTTCCAGCCTATTCGAGCCGCTCGGAGTGCCGTCTTCGGAAGAACGGTTCTATCCCACTGTCCTCGGCGCGGTGCTGTTCGGGATCGGTGTCGCCTTGCTCATCGAGTCGAACCGGTTGCCGGGAGGGATCATTGGTCTCGGCCTGGGTGGGGCGATCGCTATCAACCTGGCTGCGGCCAGTGTCCTCTTTGTCTGGCTCATCTGGGGTGATCTCGATATCCCGACCCGCGGGCGGGTGCTGCTCGGCCTGCTGTCCGCCGGCCTGGTTGCCATCAGCAGTTTCGAGCTGTGGGCGCGGTGGAACCGGCGGCCCTGATACTCCCGGTTCTGTCGCTGCGATGTGCCACCATGGGAGGGTGACCGACTGGATACCGCCCGAGCTGTTGTTACCGGCCTTCAAGGCCGTGCGGAAAGCGCTTCGCGACCTCGATCCAGACGAGGTCCCGGCGGCGCTGCGCCGCGTTGCCGGTCAGAGCGGCCGCCGGTTGCCCCCGCCCCTCGCCCGCAAACTGATCGAAACGCTCGACGAGAACGGATGGCTGCGAGAGAAAGCGGCGGAAGCAGGATCCGACCTCGATCCGACCAGTTCGGATCCGGCCAGAGCGGTGTCGGCTCTATTCCTGCAGCGACCGGAAGCTTGGGAAGACCGCGCCAAGGAGGTCGCGGAGCACCGAGCCACAGGCGCCCAGCAGGTGCTGGTGGCCACCCTGCAGCGAACGATCGCCGATCTCCAGCAGCAGTTGGAGTCAGCCCGCCAGAAGGCGAAAGCCGCCCAGCAACGCGCCCAAGGGGTTGAGGCCGAGGCGGAACGAAAGTCCCAGGCGGTTCGCAACGCGGTCGAGGTGGCCCGCAAAGAAGAGCACGATGCCGCCGAAAAGCACCGGCGCGACTACGAGGCGCTCCTGGAGCGTCACCGAAGGCTGGTCCAGGACCTCGAGGAGGCGGGCGACCGTATCACCACCCTGCGCGACGAGTTACTGCGCGCCAGAAGGTCCGGGCGGGACGCCGTGGCTCAGGCGGGTCCACAGGCGTGGGCGACCCGCGATCCGGTGGAGGTGGCCCGGATGCTCGACGAGATCGTCGAGGCGGTCCGCCCCGAAGCCGTGGTTGTCGCCCCCGACGTCCCTGCCGAAGAATCCCCACCGTTCACGTTTCCGGTCGGAGTCAGCCCGGACCATAAGGATGCCGTCGCCTGGCTTGCGTCGTACGAGGAGCCGTACAGCCTGGTCGTCGACGGATACAACGTCACCTTCCTGTTGGATGCGGATGGGTTCACCGACCCGGCCGCCCGGAATAGGCTCAATGAGGGTTTGGCGCGGTTTCGTCGAGCGGCGGCGGTGCCGGCGCGGGTGATTGTTGTGTACGACTCGGCACAGTCCGGCGGAGTGACCTCCACCACCGGACCCGGTGGGATTGAAATCCGCTTCACCGAAGCCGGTCTGACCGCCGACGAGGAGATCCTGGCTATCGCCTCCCATGCCCCGGCGCGTCTGGCGGTCGTCAGCACCGACCGTCGGGTGCGGGAAGGAGCCGAGGAGTACGGGGCGCTCGGGTTATGGAGCCAGGCGCTGGTGGCCTGGTTGGAGCGTCGTTGACCGTCTCGGGATCGGCTATTCGCCTTTGCCGACTTGACCTGCCAGCCATAAAACCGAACCAACCGCGCAGCGATGGGGCTGATAGGCGGCGGGGTCGGCAGTGAAACTCGCGGTGAGTTCCACCTGGTCACCTTCCTGCGCCACCAGCTCGCCTTCGGCGTCATACAGACGCACCGGATTGAACTCCGCCGCGAACCCACCGGGCCACAGGACGCCGAAATCGGTGGTGCCTTGGCGGAGCCAGACGCATCCGCCGTCCATGGCGGGATCACCGGTCAAGGTCGCGATCATCCTGGCGCCTTTGGGAGGATCCGGGTTATACGGGAGATCAACTCGGCCCGGCGGGTCGGCTGAGGTCGTGTTGGGGTCGGTTACCGTGTCGCGGCAGCCGGCGCCGACCAGGAGCACCACCAAGCCCAACGCGGCGAGAGTCGTTGATCGATGGTGGATCCGCTTCATGGTGATCCATCCGGCGTTGGGAAAGGGAAGCGTACCGCGTTCACACTGATGACCCCGGTTCCCGTTTTCTGTTTTCTGTCATACCCGATCCCTACCTTGTGCATCAGTACACCAAGAGCCGGAGGATCGAGATGCTGATCGATTGCGACGAATGCGCTATGCAGCACACCGTTACCTGCAACGACTGTGTGGTGACCTTCCTCCTGAGCGAATCAGAAGGGCCGGTCGAGATCGATGCCGCCGAGGCGGTCGCTCTGAGCGCCATGGCAGACGTGGGGCTCGTGCCGCGTCTCCGCCTCGTGCGCCACGACGACGACCTGGAGGCAACCGGCTGAGCCGGTGCGATGCCGACTTGGCGGAGGGGCACTCAGGGGAGCGTTGGCGGGCGACGTGGCCATGGCTACTCGTCGGTGACGCAGCCCTCGGACGCCGACTTGACGGTGTGGATGTATTTGTAGAGCGTGCCACGCGTTACTTGCAGCGGTGGTGGTGACCATGCGGCCCGGCGGCGGTCTAGTTCAACGTCGTCGACGTCCCATTCGATCGACCGATTGACCGAGTCGATGGTGATCGTGTCACCGTCCTCTACCAGCCCGAGGGGACCACCCTCCTGGGCTTCGGGTGTGACGTGGCCGATCAGGAACCCGTGGGAACCGCCCGAGAAGCGACCGTCGGTAACCAGCGCCACTTCGCCGCCCAATCCCGCACCGACGATGGCCGAGGTCGGTGTCAGCATCTCCGGCATGCCCGGTCCGCCTTTGGGGCCCTCGTAGCGGATGATCACCACCTCGCCGGGATGAATCTCACCGCGCTCGAGCGCGGCCAGCATCGCTTCTTCCCGGTCGAAGGGACGGGCCCGGCCGGTGAAGCGAAGCCCCTCCTTCCCGGTGATCTTGGCCACGGCCCCGCCGGGAGCCAGGCTCCCGCGCAAGATCAGGATATGGCCGGTTTTCTTGATCGGATCTGTCCACGGTCGGATCACGTCCTGCCCATCGGCGAGTCCGGGCAGCTCGGCGATGTTCTCGGCCAAGGTTCGCCCCGTCACCGTCAGGCAATCGCCGTCCAGCGCTTCATGCTCGAGGAGCAGCTTGAGCACGGCCGGCGTGCCGCCCACTCTGTGGAGGTCCTCCATGACGTACCGGCCGCTCGGTTTGAGGTCGGCGAGGAACGGGATCCGGTCGCCGATCGTCTGGAAATCATCGATCGTCAACGCCACATCGACCGAGCGCGCCATAGCCAGCAGATGGAGGACGGCGTTGGTCGAACCACCCAGCGCCATCGTCAGCGCAATGGCGTTTTCAAAAGCCGGCCGGGTCATGATGTCGCTGGGCTTGATGTCGGCTTCGAGGAGCCGGCGGATCGCCGCCCCCGCTTGAAAACACTCGCCGAGCTTGGCCGGGTCGGTGGCGGGTATCGACGAGCTGTACGGCAGGCTCATACCGAGCCCCTCGATGGCGGCCGCCATTGTGTTGGCGGTGTACATCCCTCCGCAGGCACCCGCCCCGGGGCAGGCGTGCCGGACGATGTCCTCACGTTCGTCCTCGGTGATGCGACCGGCGATGAACTCGCCGTACGACTGGAAGGCGGAGACGATGTCGAGCGGCCGGCCGGATCGACCGATGCCAGCCCGGATCGTGCCCCCGTAGATCATCAAGGAAGGCCGGTTGACGCGACCCATGGCGATCACGGACCCGGGCATGTTCTTGTCGCATCCCGGAATCGAGATGTTGGCGTCGTACCACTGGGCGCGCATGACGGTCTCGATCGAGTCGGCGATGAGGTCGCGCGACTGCAGTGAGTAGCTCATCCCTTCCGTGCCCATCGAAATTCCGTCGGAGACGCCGATGGTGTTGAACCTCAGCCCGACCAGACCGGCCGCCACGACGCCTTCCTTCACGGTGGCCGCCAGTTGATCGAGGTGCATGTTGCAGGAGTTGCCTTCGTACCACATGCTGGCGATGCCTACCTGGGCTTTGGCCATGTCATCTTCGGTCAGACCCGACGCGTAGAGCATCGCCTGCGAGGCGCCCTGGGAGGCGGGCCCGGTGATACGCCGGCTGGTTTGGTTTAGATCGTCGGGCATCTCGGCATCATAGGGCCAACCGGCCGGCAGGCCCCTCCTCGGGTGCAGGCTTCGATAACCTGCCGAGGTGCACGACATAGTCGCTCGGCTCCAGGAAACCGGATTGGCAGGCGGGCTGGTAGGTCTCGGGATCTGCGACGCCCGGCCGTTTGTGGATGTGAGAGCCGAGATGAACCGGCGCAAGGTATGTGGCGAATCGGGGCGGTTGCGGTTCACATATGCCGATCCCGACGTCGCAACAGACATCCGCCAATCCTTCCCGTGGGGAGCCCGCCTCGTGGTGGGGGCAACCACCTACCTGCCGGCGGCCGGAAACCCGGGGGTTGCCCGGGCGAATCACGGCCGGGTGGCACGGTTTGCGACCTCCGCTCACTACGAGCCGCTGCGACGGGGCCTCGAGGCAATCCGCGACGTTCTGCAGTCCGCCGGGCATCGGGCCGAGGTGCTGGTCGACGACAACCGTCTGGTGGATCGCGCCGCCGCGGTGCGAGCCGGGATCGCCTGGTGGGGAAAGAGCACGATGGTGCTCACTCCCAGGTTCGGACCGTGGACGCTGCTCGGATCGGTCGTGACCGACGCAGAACTTCCGGTCACGCCTCCCATGCGGAGGGATTGTGGCACCTGTGTGGCGTGTATACCGGCTTGCCCGACCGGCGCTCTCGATCAGGAAGGAACGATCGACGCCACCCGTTGCATCTCCTACTGGGCGCAAATGCCCGGTGTCATCCCGATTCCCATCAGGGAGGCCTGGGGAGACCGGCTCTACGGGTGCGACGCTTGTCTCGACGCCTGTCCGCCCGGTCGTCGGTGGTTGGGTATCGCCCCGGACGGGATAGGCGCTGTTGATCTACTCGAGGTGCTGGCGCAGACAGATGACCAGCTGGTGAGCGCCTACCGGCATTTCTACACGCCCCGCAACGACCCTGGCTACCTGCGGCGCAACGCCCTCGTTGCGCTCGGTCATAGCGGCGGGCCGGAGGCGATACCGGTTGTGGCCGGTTATCTGACCGGCAATCGGGCCATGCTCCGCATGCACGCCGCCTGGGCTCTCGGCCGGATGGGTGGCGCCGGAGCTGAAGCGGCCCTCGAGGCAGCAGCCCGGGAAGAAACCGACCCGGCGGTTCGCTCCGAGCTCGAAGCTGCCCTCGATGCGGTGCGGGGGTCGGATTGACGGTCCGGGAGGCTGAAGACCGTATCGTTGCAGGCCAGGCGGTACCCTGTCCCCGATGACGGACCCGGTTGTCTGTAGCCAATGTGGAGCCCGTAGCCCGGCCGCGGCGGAGTGGTGCGGGCAATGCTTCGCGCCCCTGGGCGGTCACGCTGATGATGAACAGAATTCGTCCTCCGATAGCGGCCGGATCGACAACCCAACCGCGGTGCAGGCCGATGTGGTCGGGACTGCTCTACCAATTTCGTCCGGTAATGGAAAAAGGCAAGATGCTGCCCCCGGTCCGAAGAGCGGCACGTGGGTGTGTTCCTTGTGCGAGGTCTCGAACCCGCTCGATGTAGAGCAGTGTTCCGCGTGCGGCACGTCCATCTTCAGGTCCTTTGGTGCCACCATCGAAGAACAGATCATGGTCGATCCTCAGCGGGCCCTGCTCCGTTCTCTCATGTTTCCAGGACTCGGGCACGCCTACGCCAAGCAGGGCTTGCTCGGGTCGGCCATCGGCGGACTCGCCCTGATGTCTCTCGGTTTCGGCGTTGGACTGGTGGCAACCGGTGTCGGGAGTTTCGGATGGCCCCTCATTCTCCTGACGATCGGTGTCTGGGTAGTGGCTGCTCTCGACGCGTTTCGCATCGCAGACGGTCAAACGACGAACGCCGTCCTGCTGAGGCCCAGGGTCGTGACCGCTTTGGTTGGGACGGTGGTAGTCCAATTGATCCTGGCCGCGTTTCTCGAGGGCAGAACCTGATGCGGTGGGTGTTCGCCCTGTCTCTCGTTCTCGGCATGCTGGCGCTGATTGGCCGGGTCATGCTCGAGGGGGCACGGGGCAGAGGTTCGGACCAGCGGCGGAGCATCATGGCGCGACAGGCTGGGGCGGCCGGGGTGGCCTTCGGTATGGGCGGTCTCTCGGCTGCATACGCGGGTTGGAAACTCGGGCTGGCGACTGTGGCCGCCGTCGTGGCGGCCGCCCTGGCCGCCTGGTATGCGGGGATGACCGGCAGCTCCGGCGGCGAGGGTTCGGACTGATGCTCATCGTCGCCGATGTGCACGGCGAGTTCGACGCGCTGGAGAAGCTGGCCAGGACGGGCGAGGCACTGTTGATCCTCGGCGATCTCATCAATTACGTCGACTACCGGACCATGGATGGCATTGCCGCCGACGTATTGGGCATGGAATTCGTGAAGCAAGTGGCCGGTTTGCGCGCCGTAGGCGATTACGAGGCGTCCCGAGCTCTGTGGAGAGAGGAGATGGCGGGTCGCGAGTCCGAGATTCGCCGGCAGATTGGAGATCGGGTCCGGTACCAGTACGAGGAAACCCGCCGGGCGTTGGAAGGGGGCATCTCCTATGTCACCCACGGCAACGTCGACTGGCCGGAGGCTCTCCGCGACTGCCTTCCTGAGGGGGCGACGTTCGTGGATGGAGGAGTCGTGGAGATCGAAGGATTCCGGGTCGGCCTTGTCGGGGGAGGCGCCCCAACCCCGCTTGGCGTAGCCGGTGAGGTGTCGGAGGAAGCCATGGCCCACAAGCTCGATCGTATCGGCCCGGTCGATATCCTCTGTTCGCACCTGCCGCCGGCGATCACCGCGCTCCACACCGACGTCATCACCGGACGGGTGGAGGGGAGCTCCGAGGCGATAAGCAGGTACCTGTGGCGGCACCAGCCCGCATATCACTACTTCGGAGACATTCACCAACCCCAAGCGAGTCGCTGGAGAGTAGGGAAGACACGGTGCGTCAATGTCGGCTATTTCCGCGCTACCAAGCGAGCCATCCGCCACGTCTGATCCTCATGTCTGTCTCCACCGGGATGGCTACGCTTGGCTGAACAGCGGACAAGGAGCACGAAGGAACATGGCGGAGGGAACCGTTCAAAGCATCGAAATCCCTGCTTCACCCGACTCCATTTTCGAGGTCCTCTCAGATCTCGAAGCGTATCCGGAGTGGATCACCGCAATGCGGCACGTCGAGATCCTTGAACGCGACGGAAACGATCGACCTCGACGGGTCAACTTCCTGGTCGACGCAATGATCAAAGAGATTGCCTACGACCTGGACTACGAATACGAGCCGCCGCGGCGCATGTCGTGGACGGCCGTGCCGGGCGATGACATCCGGCAGATGGTTGGCTCGTACGAACTCACCGAACTCGAAGGCGGCGGGACCGACGTGGTGTACGCGCTGATGGTCGAGCCGGAGTTCAAGGTGCCGGGTTTCCTGCGGCGCCAGGCCGAGAAGCAGCTGATCAGCTCCGCCTTGCGAGGACTGAAGAAGCGGGTGGAAGCGCTCTCGACCGGCTGATGCGCATCGTCCTGGTCACCGGGAAGGGCGGGGTCGGCAAGACCACCGTGGCCGCGGCCACCGCGTTGCGCGCCGCGGAGGCCGGGCACCGGTGCCTCGTCCTCTCGACCGATCCGGCGCACAGTCTCGCCGACGCTTTCGATGTTGCGCTTGGTGACGAGCCGAGATACCTGGCGACCGATCTCTACGGCCAGCAGATAGACACGCAGCGTAGGCTGGAGGCCTACTGGGGTGAGATACGCGACCAGCTGATGGCCATCCTCGATTGGGGAGGGGTGAGGGGACTCGAAGCGGAGGAGTTCCTTGTGTTCCCGGGTATGGACGAGTTGTTCGCGCTGGTTGAGGTGCAAAGCCACGCCGCCTCGGGTCGCTACGACACCTTGATCGTCGATTGCGCCCCCACGGCCGAAACGCTTCGGCTGCTGAGCCTCCCTGAGGTCCTCTCGTGGTATTTCGATCGCGTCTTCCTCACCCAGAAGAGAGTCATGAAGGCAGCCCGTCCCGTACTGACCTGGATGACGAAGCTGCCGATCCCCGGTGACGAGGTATACGACGCGGCCGAGAATGTCTTCACGGCTATCGAGCGGGCCCGCCGGTTGCTGCTCGATCCCTCGATCACGACGGCCCGCCTGGTGGTGAACCCCGAGAAGATGGTGGTGAGCGAGGCTCGGAGGACCTACACCTATTTGTCGCTGTTCGGGTACGCCATTGATAGCGTCGTGGTCAACCGAATATTGCCCGATGACCTGTCGGACCCGTATTTCAGTCGCTGGCAGGAGATCCAGCGTGAGCACCTGGAGGAGATCGAGCAATCCTTTGCCGATGTGCCGGTGATGCGCCTCCGTCTGTTCGACGAGGAGATGACCGGCATCGACAAGCTCCGGGTGCTCGGCGCAGAGCTATACGGCGAGGCCGACCCTGCCGTCGGGTTCGTCGGTCGCCGCCCGTTTCGAGTGGTCGAGCAGCAGAATGAAGTGGCGCTCGAAATCGACATGCCGTTCGTCAGCAAGGAAGAGGTCGACGTCTTGCGGGATGGTCATGAGGTGTTCATCACCGTGGGCAGTTATCGCCGGTCGTTCGTATTGCCGGATTCGCTGCATCGCCGCGATGTCATCGGCGCCAAGCTGGAGGGCGGGGTTCTCAGAGTGAGGTTCAGCGAGCATCGGGGGAAATGACGTGGCCGAGAAATCTTCCTTGACGCAAGGGTTGATCCGGGGAGGGCAACGGGTGGTTATCCACTTGCTGAAGGCCGGCGTCGAGGTTCTGCGCGGCGTCGAGGGGTTCTTCGAGGAGTTGTCGTCCGCCACCCGGGCCGAATCCCCGACCGCCGGCAAGCAGGGACCGAAGCGGATTCCGCTCGATTGACGGGTTGCTCTGATGGTCGAGGGCTTGCGTTCCCGCTTGCCAGGCGGGCGCGTAGGTGTGCGATAGGGCGCCGGATGGTTGATCGGTGTGGGCTTGAGGTGTTCATCCCGACACATGGATGCCGAGTAGGGCTGGGTATCCCCTGACCTTCCAGGCTCTAGCCCGGCCAGGATGGTCCCCGGCTACCCTGATCGGCTGTGAAGACCATCGGCATCGACCTGGGTGGAACCAAGATGTCGGCGGGGATCGT
This sequence comes from Acidimicrobiia bacterium, assembly GCA_035282865.1. Lineage (GTDB taxonomy): Bacteria > Actinomycetota > Acidimicrobiia > Spongiisociales > UBA4744 > UBA4744. Next base: position 15,155 of record DATEVB010000064.1, read on the forward strand.
CGACGAGTCCGGGACGGTCCTGAAGAAGGTCACCGTCGGTCGCCCGGTCGATCAGGCAGGGATGGTAGAAGGCCCGCTCGAACTGGCCGCCCAACTGATGCAGGCTGATATCGCAGCGATCGGCCTGGGAGCAGCCGG
>DATEVB010000065.1:0-2175 GCA_035282865.1 Acidimicrobiia bacterium
GCTCTCTGATCTCGACGTCGATGGTCATGTCGCCGGCGTTCTCAAACTGCAGGGTGAGTTCCAGTTCGGCGCCCTCGGTGAACTGCTCGAGCTTGTTGATGCACATGACATGCATGCCACCTTCCGCCAGCTCTACAAATCGTCCGTACGGCACAGCGATCTTGCCGCCCGCCACGGGCCTCATGGCCATCACTCCTTCGTCGTTCATGGAAGATTCGTGCAGCTCGACCGTGCCGCAGGCCGGCGAAGTAGCGCCGATCAGGGCGTCGTCCTCGGTCCCGTTGTTGATGATGGTCATGAAGAAGGCACCGGTAGTCGCCACGCTGGGGGATGGTCGCCCCCAGGCGTCCGCTATCTCAATGCCGCCGCCTTGGCGGCAGGCGAAAGTCGCTGTCCCCAGCGCCATTGCCAGGACAACCAGGGCCCAACGTGAGGTGATCCGATTCACTTTCTCCTCCGGGTCGAGGTTCGACCATCCTCGCTGTCTGACCTCATCGCAGCATGTACCTCAGGTCGGCAGCGATGGCGTCGGTTCCGGTTCCGTAGCCGATCACCAACTTCAGGTGGCCTTCTTGGTCGATCACGTTGAGGGTGGCAACGTGATCGACCAAATAGCCGGAAGCTCCTTCTTCGGTGTGGGCTTCATACCAGACCCCGAACGGCGTGGCGACACTGCGCACCTCATCGTCGGTGCCGGTCACCCCGATGAAAGTGGGGTTGAAGAACTCGACGTACTCGGCCAGCTTCTCGGGGTCATCGCGGGCCGGATCGACCGAGACCATGATCAGCTGGACATCTTGAGCCTTGTTTCCCAATTGGGCGAGAGCCTTGTTCACATCCGAGAGGGTGGTCGGGCACACATCGGGGCAGAACGTGTAACCGAAGTAGAGCACCACCAGCTTGCCCCGGTAATCGCTGAGGCTGACCGGCCCGTCGGACGAAGTGAGGGTGAAGTCGGTCGCCGGCAGCTCGGACTGAATCACCGTCCCGTTGAACTGGTAGGGGCGCAACCGGGGCAGCACCAGCCAGGCGAACAAGGCGAGGACCACCGTGATGCCCAACATGATGGGGAGCAGGCGGCCGACTGGTGAGGAGGGCGGGGTTTCCCGGGTGTCGGTCATGGCGAATAGCAGAGGAACAGGTGGGCAGCTTCGTAGGCGAGACTAGCGGCGCCGGTGCTCTTTTCCACCTCCTCGGCGAGTATGCCGATATGGCGGACGATGCGGTCGACATCGGGTGAGACCGTCTCATATCGGTATTCGTTGCGGATGATTCCGTAGCCGTCCACCAGCACAATGCCCGGATCGAGAAGGAACGTCCCGTCGTCCTGCTGTTCGTAGAAGGTGCGGAATCCGCCCCCGACGATGTCTTTGAGCGCGTTTTGATTCTCGGTGGTGGCGAATCGCCAGGTTGGGCCGGCCCCCAGATAGGCCGCGTGGCGCGCCAGGGCTTCCGGTGTGTCACGCTCGGGATCAATCGAGATGGTTACGAACTCGACTTCGTTGCCGTATAGCGCGATTTCATCGAGTTGATTCTGGACGGCCTGCATGGTGGCGTCGATGCCCCCGCAGGGCGGCGGGCAGTTGGTGTAGGTGAAGCTGTACAGGGCAAACTTACCTCGCACGTCTTCACTGGTGAGTCGCCGGCCGGATTGATCGGTGAGGATGAATCCCGGCGCCAGACGGACCCGGGGCAAAACCTGGACCGGCTGGAAAATGACGAAGGCAAAGACTGACAGAAAAACGACCACCGCGAAGCTGATCAGACCGATCTTCCACCGGCGACTCAACATGCTGACTCCGTCGAGGTGATGGGGAAGGGCGCGGGCACGATGTTTGACCACGTCCTCATGAGCCCGGCCATGGTAGTGATGGTTCGGAGTGGCAAATCCGGACCCAATCGGGGACCACAAGACCAGGGCTACACTCCGCAATCGTCATGCGCCGCCCACTCTTTGCCGTCCTCGTTCTTGCTGTCGTTTTCCTGTCGGCCTGCGGAGGGGACGAAGGTAGCAATCTGGCCCCCGACGCGACGCCGGGGGAGGTGCCCGATCTGCTGGGCTCCTACGTTGTGAACGGTTTTGATCCGCTCGGAACCGAGTACGGCGGGCATCTCACCGTTACCGAAGGGGAGGGTCCCAACCGCTACCGCCTGCAGTGGATCATCACCGGCAGC
>DATEVB010000066.1:0-10702 GCA_035282865.1 Acidimicrobiia bacterium
GACCGCCTCTTCATACGGGGTGGAGAAAGCATCGGGGCTGTCCCGTAGGGCGGCCAACCGTAGGGCGCGGAGGTTCGCTCCATCATCCGGCCCGATCCTGCGTAGCTCCATCCAGGCTTTGTAGCAGCTCGTGGTTGTCTGGCACGTCCCGGCGGGCGTCCCCTCCGACGGTTCTTCCTGGTGGTCGCCGCCACTTCCCCCGCTTTGGCGCGGGGAGGAAAGGCGGGAGCGTCGCATACAACCTCGAGCAGTCTCCCTAGCTCTCCGACTCAGCCTCTCTCGTCATCAACGCCAGGACCGCCTCACGCGGGCGGGCGCCTTCGTACAGCACTCGCCCTACCTGGTGAGCAATCGGCATCTCGATTCCGTGGCGTTGGGCCAGGTCGAGCACGGCTCTGGTCGTTTTGACCCCTTCGGCAACCATGTTCATCTAGGAGATGATCTCGTCGAGAGAACGACCCTTGCCCAATTCGCTGCCGACCCGATTGTTGCGGCTTTGCGAGCTGACACAGGTGGCGATCAGGTCTCCCATACCGGCCAGGCCGGCGAACGTGAGCGGCTCGCTACCCAGGGCAACACCCAAACGGGTCAGTTCCGCCAAAGCTCGGGTGACCAAGGTCGCCATTGTGTTGTCGCCAAACCCGAGTCCCCGGGCCATCCCGGCCGCAATGGCCATCACATTCTTGAGAGCGCCGGCGATCTCGCAACCGGTCACGTCGGTGTTGGTGTACACACGGAACGAAGGCGACATGAACACCTGTTGGAGGGTTTGGGACCGGTCGGGATCGGTCATGGCGATGACGGTGGCGGCTGGTTTCCCGGCGATGACTTCTCTCGCCGCTCGTCGTTGATGCAGTCCGCCAATTCGGGCCGTCGCGCCCACAGAACGGCGCCGTGCCGCTGGGCGGCCAGGCATGCCACCGCCGTTCCCCACCAGCCGGCTCCGATCACGGCGATCCTCACGATGTCCTCCTTTGAGTTCCCCATGCACGCTATCACTCCCCTCTGGAGGGGCAGAGAGTGAGGCGGCGGCCCCTCGACCGCCGTCGCGGGGTGTCGAGAGTTGCCGCCGGGCCGTTTGGCACGGCTCCACCCCCATCCCCCTCCCTCCGCCGGCGTACCTCCCACTTCCAGGGGGAAGACAGGGTTTACACTGGCATTCCTGTGGCACGCATCGGCATCGTCGGTCTCCCCAACGTTGGTAAGACGACCCTCTTCAACGCCCTCACCGGGCTGGAGGCGCCCACCGCTGCCCACCCCTTCTCGACCACCGAGCCCAACCTGGGCGTGGCGAAGGTACCGGACGCCGACCTCGACGAGGCAGCCCGGGTCGAGAGTTCGGCAAAACTCGTGCACGCCACCCTGGAACTCCTCGACCTACCCGCCATGGCCAAACCGGGGCACGGTGGGGGATTCGGCGCCCAGTTTCTGGGGAGGCTACGCGATATGGAGGCACTGGCCGTCGTCTTGCGGGCATTCGAGGATGATGCCGTCCCGTCCGACGAGTCGGGCACCGACCCGGTGGCCCAGGCCCAAGAGCTGCTGTTGGAGCTGGCCCTGGCCGACTTCGACGTTTTCGAAAGGCGCCGCGAGAAGATCGTCAAAGAGGCAACCGCCGATGCCGGGAAGAAGGGAGCCGCCGAAGCCATCACCCGTGCCACGGCCCTTCTCGAGCAGGGTAGGCAGCTCCGGGCCGAGCGGTGGGAACGTGACCAGCTCAGCGCATTTCGCGACCTAGCGCCGCTGACCCTCAAGCCGGCAGTCTGGGTGGTCAACGTGGATGAGGACACCGGTGAAGTGGCCGGCCTGGTCGGCGAGTTGGAAGCGTTGGTACCCGACGGTGACACGGTGGTGGTGGTATCGGCCGAGCTCGAAGAGGAGGGAGCCCTGCTCCCGCCGGAGGATCGGCGGGAATTGTTCGAAGGGCTCGGTCTGGGGGAGGGGGCACTCGCCAAGGTGGTCCGGGCTGCCTACGCGGCCATGGACCTGATCAGCTTCTACACGCTGGGTCCGAAGGAAGCCCACGCCTGGACGGTGCGAAAGGGTGCCAAGGCCCCAGAAGCGGCCGGCAAGATACACTCCGATCTCGAACGTGGGTTCATCCGGGCGGAGGTTGCGCCCATACCGGACGTGATCGCCGATGGCGGATGGGATGAATCCAAGAAGGCCGGTCACGTTCGGGTGGAAGGCAAGGACTACACGGTCGCAGAAGGTGACGTGATCGTGGTCAGGTTCTCAGTGTGATAATGAGTGGGTGACCGGTGATCGCTATCGCATCCGACCATGGGCCGATCGAGCGACCCGGCGGTTGGCTGTACAGGAGATACGGCTACTGGTCGAGGCGGGCCGCTATCACGTTCCCGCCGACCAAATAGCCGGGGCCTTCCTGGCAGAAGCCGGGTTCGAGGAGCCAGATTCCTCAAGTTGCGGGGGTTTGGATGCCGATGCCAGATAGAGATGGAATCGACCGATACCCTGACCGGTGACTCGCCTCAAACGATTAGTCGCCGGGAGCGTCTTGAAGTGCTTTCGCGCCTGATCGCGGAAGGCAGATACGTCGTGCCAGCCCTCGACATCGCCCATGCCATCCTCCATGGTCGGCCCAAGTGGGGGAACCGCGTTCCGCGTCCGGGCGATCTCCGGTCGCTGTTCTGATCTGATTCTGTGCCACGCAACGGGCGGCGGAAAGCCCCGGGGTCGTGGGGCTCTGCACCGAATCTCCAATCGATTGTTCCCCACATAAACGAGACTCCGGCAAGGGGGTAGAGCCGGAGCCTCGTTTGTGCTCCTCCGAAGAGGAGCCGCAGAGGGCCGTTTGTCGAGCCGGTGCCAGGGAGTCCGAACTCGTGACCCATTGCCCTTTTGGGGGCTTGTTCCGGGAACGGTAGCCGCCCCGGTACGTGCGGATCCTAAGTGGAGCCGTAGGGGGGTGTCAAGGTCGACCGGCAACCATCACCCAGATTCCCGGCTGTGCTTGCCTGGCCCTGCAACGGTGTGGGAGCGGGATCCCTGCAATACTGCCAACTCGATGCGCCAATCGATTGAATCGTTCGTTCGTGACTTCCCGGAGCCGCTGGCGGTGATGCTGCTTGCCACCCTACCGGTGTTCGAATTGCGCGCGGCAATTCCTTTTGCCCTCAGCGTCCTGGACATGCCTGTATGGCAATCGTACGTGTTGTCGGTTGTAGGCAACCTTATTCCTGTGCCGTTCATCCTGCTGTTCCTCGGCCCGGTTACGATCTGGGCGGAAGAGCATTGGGCCGGGTTGCATCGATTCCTCGAACGTCTCTTCGCCCACACGAGGCGTCGCCACACCACCCGGTTCGACCGGTTGCGGGATCTGGCCCTGATCACCTTCGTAGCCATCCCGTTGCCCATTACCGGCGCCTGGAGCGGAGCGCTGGCCGCCTTCGTGTTTGGCGTGGAGCGGCGGAAAGCCCTTGGCTTGATCGCCGTCGGCGTAATGATCGCCGGAGTGATCGTGACGCTGCTCTGGCAGGGGGGCAGTTCGTTGCTCGTCGCGACCTAGCGCATCACTATTCTTCCGGGCATGCTCGGGTCATTCGCTCGCCGGCCGTTGACAGCAGCCCTGCTGGTATCCGCCGTCCTGACCGCAGCCTTGTTGACGGGGTGCGGGGCGGGTCTCGACGATACCGCAAGCGGCGAGGAGATATACAACGCCCGTTGCGCCTCCTGCCATCGGAAAGACCTGAGCGGAGGCATCGGGCCCGCCCTAGGCCCCGGTTCGGAAGCGGTCGACCGCCCGCTCGAATACTACGAGATCACGATCGCCACCGGTAAAGGCAGGATGCCGTCGTTCGGGTCGTCGCTAACGGACGACCAGATCTCCCGGGTAATCGACTACGTCACCGCCGTCCAGGGCGGCGGCTGAAACGCCCGGGCGGCCGGTTGGTGATCCTCGGCCCGGCGCCTAATTGTTGTTGTATTGGGCGGTGAGGGTGGCCACATCCTCGCCGTCGGTGTATCCGATGATCGCCGAGGCGCTCACCTCATCGCTCGTCCCATAGATGACGACGGTCCGCTGGTTGTCCGCACTCGACTCGGTGCGGCTGACTTCCCAACCCTCATCGTTGAAGAAGCCTTCATACAGGTCGACGACATCGTCGAAGTCATCGGGGTCAAAGGTCAGCGTGACCATGGTGCCGGCGCTTTCGCCGGTCTGGGTCAGCACGTTGCTGATCTCTTGGTAATCGGGGACCGGGAGCAGGAAATCGCCGGGAATCTCACCGCCGCCCATTTGAAAGGAACCCTCGTCGGTTTCGATGGAGACGGAGCCACCGTCCTCGTCAACGTCGACGTTCACGTCACCAGAGCCTTGTTCTTCCAGCTGGCGCTCGATGGCCTGTTCGACTGTCTTTTCTGCCGCCTTGGCGCATCCGGCCGCGGCCAGGACCACCACAACTAGCACCACCAAGAACCGGACTCCGGACATGTTTCTTCGCCCCTCCTGCGTTTACTGAAGTCTACTCTGCCGACGCTTGACATGATGGCAGGAAGAACAGGTATGGTCCTCACCACATGGACTCGAAGCAGGACCACAGCCCACCTCTTGTGCCGCCCCGGCGTCCGGGTGAGCAGGTACCCGCCTGGTTCCCCCGAGCCCTGCTGATGACGGTCGTTGCCGTCCTCGCCACCCTGGGAATGCTTTGGGTGGTACGCAAGCTGGGCAGACTGCTCATCGTGCTGCTGCTCGCCCTCTTCCTTTCGTTTGCACTGGAACCGGCCGTGCAATACCTCTCCAAGCGGCGCGGCTGGAAGCGGGGCACCGCCACTGCCGTCGTGTTCCTAATAGCCGGATTGCTCGGCCTGGCCTTCCTGGCCGCCGTGTTGACTCCGCTGCTCACCCAAACCGGCGGCTTCTTCGCCAATCTCCCCGCTTGGCTCGACCACGTCTCGTCGCGGCTCGACGAGTGGTTCGGGATCGAGCTCAGCGTGGACGCAGCACTCGAGGATTTCGATAGCTTGGGCGGCCTCATCCAGGGGTACGCCGACGATGTGGGCAGGGGTGTGATTGGATTCGGTTCGACTGCGGCAAGTGCGGTGCTGGGCCTGCTGGCCACGGGTCTGTTCACCTTCTACCTGCTCGCAGACGGTCCGAAACTGCGTCGCACAGTCCTGTCGGCGCTGAGGCCCGAGGTGCAGCACGAGGTGCTGAGGATGTGGGAGGTGGCGATTCAGAAGACCGGCGGATATGTCTATTCGCGGATGTTGCTGGCACTTGCCTCCGCGGCGTTCACCTATCTGGTGCTGCTGATCGTCGGTGTCCCGTTCGCGGTTCCGCTGGCGCTCTGGGTGGGGGTCGTCTCCCAGGCCATCCCGGCGGTGGGAACCTATCTGGCGGCCATTGCCCCCATCCTTGTCGCTCTCTTCACGGATCCCATCAAGGCGGTATGGGTGCTGGTGGCACTCGTGGCATACCAGCAAATCGAGAACTTCGTGTTACAGCCGCGCATCACAGCCAAGACCATGGCGCTGCATCCGGCCATCGCTTTTGGAGCAGTCCTGGCCGGGGCCGCTTTGCTCGGAGCGATCGGGGCTCTCATCGCTTTGCCGACCGCGGCCATCATCCAGGCGTTCATCTCCACGTACCTGGAGCAACACGAGGTGATCGAGAGCGTCCTGGCGCAGGACTAGGAGGCTGTTGGAGTGGTCGAAGGGGAGAGTCATGGGGCCGCTACATGATGTAACGATCATCGAGATCGCCTCGATCGGGCCGGGGCCGTTCTGCGGGATGATGCTGGCGGATCTCGGGGCCGACGTCGTGAGAATCGACCGTGCGGACGCAGTGGTGCGGTCGGCCGACCCCGGTCCGTCGCTCGAGCTCATGAACCGCGGCAAACGCTCGATTGGCGTCGACCTGAAGAACCCGGCGGGGACTCAGATAGTGCTGCGGATGGTGGAGCAGGCACACGCCTTGATCGAAGGCTTCCGGCCAGGGGTGGCGGAACGGCTGGGCATTGGACCCGACCCGTGCCGTCAACACAATCCCGGCCTGGTGTACGGCCGGATGACCGGATGGGGTCAAGAGGGACCCCTCTCCGGCCTGGCCGGGCACGATATCAACTACCTGGCGCTTTCCGGTGTGCTGCACACGATCGGTCGGGTCGGCGAACCGCCGGTGCCACCCTTGAACCTGGTGGGCGATTTCGGTGGGGGAGGGATGCTCCTCGCGCTTGGCGTCGTGGCCGGCCTCTTCGAAGCCCGACGCTCGGGGCTTGGTCAGGTGATCGACGCGGCGATGATCGACGGATCTGCGCTCCTAACGACCATGATCCACGGCATGCGGGCGATGGGCCTTTGGAGCGACCGACGTGGCGTCAACCTTCTCGATACCGGTGCTCCGTTCTACGAAGTGTACGAGACCTCCGATGGTGGTTTCATGGCAGTGGGCGCCATCGAACCGTACTTCTATTCCGAGTTCATCGAGCTACTGGAACTGGACGGCGAGCTGCCGGACCAGCTCGATGCCCGGCACTGGCCGGAGATGAAGCGGCGGATCGCCGCCAGGTTCAAGAAGCACAGCCGCCATGAATGGGAAGCCCGATTTGCGGGTAGCGACGCATGTGTGACTCCGGTGCTCACCATGGGCGAGGCCCCCGACCACCCCCACCATCGTTCCCGGCGGACGTTTGTCCAAAGGGACGGTGTGACGCAACCCGGGCCGGGTCCGCGCTTCGATCGAACCCCGAGCGAGATCTCCGGTTCCCCACCCGCCGCCGGACGGCACACCGATGAGGTCCTGGCCGCATTCGGGTTCTCGGAAGCGGAGCGATCCTCTCTGTATGCGTCGGGGGCAGTTCGCTGACCAACGGTACGGGCCGGTTTTCGGCGGGATGGTGGTGAGTACAATTTGCCCAGCGAGTGTTCCGCGGGCGATACGGCCTGAGCATCGGGCGGTCTGCGGCCGGAGGAGACAGCCATGCGTGAGTACACCAGCCCAGGTGCGGTGAAGGTCCCGCCCAGCGACAGCCCGATCGCGGCGTTACTCACGAGAACCGATACGCATCCGCACGTCGCCGCCCTCGCCTACCGGGACGGTCACCGCTTCGTTGATATCACCACCGAGGAGTTCACGGGCGAGGTCAAGGAACTGGCCGCCGGCCTGGTTGCCCTGGGAGTCGAACCGGGGGCGCGAATCGGGATCTACTCCGGGACGCGCTACGAGTTCACGTACCTGCAGTACGCGATATGGGCGGCGGGTTGCGCGGCGGTGACGATCTACGAGACATCCTCTGCCGAGCAGGTGCGCTGGATCCTCGGCGACAGCGGAGCCGTCGCGGTGTTCTGTGAGACCGACCATCTCAAAGCGATTTTCGATGAAGTCGCAGGCGACGTCCCCGATTGCCGTCATCAATTCGTTATCGATACAGGAGGACTCGATCAGCTCAAGGCTGCCGCCATCGATGACGGCCGGAAAGAAGTCGACCGCCGGATCAAGGCGATTACACAGGATGACATCGCCCTGCTCATCTACACATCGGGTACGACCGGCCGCCCCAAGGGATGCGCCCTCACCCAGTACAATTTCATCTGGGACGTGCGGCAGGTCGTTTCGGCGCTGCCGGATCTCTTCACACCCGGCAATTCCAACCTCATGTTCCTGCCGCTCGCCCACTCATTTGCCCAGGTCGTGCAGGTCGCGTGTGTGACAACGGGCGTCAAGATCGGGTACTCGACCGGTACGGCCAACCTCGTCGAGGAGCTGGGGATGCTCAAGCCCCGCTGGGTGTTCTCGGTGCCCCGGGTGTTCGAGAAGGTCTACAACGGCGCCAAGCACAAGGCCGATTCTGAAGGCAAGGGCAAGATCTTCGATATCGGCGCCGATGTAGCCATCGATTTCTCTCGGGAAGAACAGGCGGGCAAGGTCAGCCTGAAGACCAAGGCTCTCCACGCCGTCTTTGACAAGCTCATGTACGGGAAGTTGCGGGATGTGTTCGGCGGCCGTCTCGAATACGCTATCTCCGGTGGGGCAGCTCTGGGTGAGCGACTCGGTCACTTCTTCCGGGGCATCGGACTCACCGTCCTCGAAGGGTACGGGCTCACCGAAACCACCGCGGCCACTTTCTTCAACCGGCCCGGGGATATCAAGATCGGGACGGTTGGACATCCGGCCCCTGGCGTCTCCGTGAAGATCGCCGATGACGGCGAGGTCCTCATCAAGGGCGGCTGTGTCTTCAAGGGCTACTGGAACAACGAGGTCGCGACGAGCGAGGTGTTCAGCAGCGACGGATGGTTCCATTCCGGAGACGTCGGCGAACTCGACAACGAGGGCTACTTGCGGATCACCGGGAGAAAGAAGGAGCTGATCGTGACCACCGGCGGCAAGAACGTAGCTCCTGCCGTCCTGGAGGACCTCATCCGTGCCCATCCTCTGATCAGCCAGTGCATGGTCATCGGGGATGCCCAGCCCTTCATAGCCGCCCTCGTGACCCTCGACCCGGAAACCTTGCCTGAGTGGGCAGAACAGAAGGGCTTGGGCGGTCAGAGCATCGCCGAGTTGCGTGAGCACCCCCACTTGCTGGAAGCAGTCCAGGTGGCCGTCGACGAGGCCAACAAAGCGGTCTCCAAGGCGGAGTCGGTTCGGACCTTCCGCATCCTCGAAGAGGACTTCACGATCGAAGGCGGCGAACTGACGCCGACCCTCAAGGTCAAGCGGGCGATCATCGGCAAGAAGTACCGGCATGTGATCGACGAGATCTACAGCAAGTAGCGAGATGGCCCCTCGGACAGAGGCGCCTCGCCCGGGGCGTCTCTTGCGTGTCACCTCAACCTTCATCGGGTCCAAGCGCCCGGTACAGTTCCCGGCACGAGAGGGAGAACGAACATGGCGACTGCCGCACAACAGCGAAGCGAGATCGACGCCGCGATTGAGGGTCGAACGATTGTCGATGTGCTGGCCCGCAATGCCGGCGAGCACAGCACCGCACCGGCCATCCATTGGCGCCAGAACGGGACCTGGAAGAACCTCACCTGGGGTCAGTACCGGGAGCGGGTCGTGGAGGTCGCGGCCGGTTTCATATCACTCGGCGTGAAGCGAGGGGACTTCGTCGCCTTGATGGCCGCCAACCGGCCTGAACACGTCATTGCCGATCTGGGGGCCGTGCACGCGGCGGCTACGCCGGTGACGCTCTATTCGACCCTGGCGACATCCCAGGTCGCCTACATCGCCGGCCACTGTGAGGCGAAGGTAGCCGTGCTCGAGAACCTCGAATACATGAAACGCTGGGAAGCGGCCAAGCCCCAACTCCCCAAGCTCGAGTACGTCGTGCTGATCGAAGGTGCTGACAACTACGAGACGGTCGACTGGGTGCTGTCCTGGGACGATCTTGCCGAGCGGGGCCGGGCATTGCTTGCCTCCAACCCGGATGTAGTGGACGGACAGGCCGCTCAGCTCCAGCCCGACGACGTCGCCACCCTCATCTATACGTCGGGAACAACCGGAACGCCCAAAGGGGTCGTCATCACGCACCGCAACGTGCTCTGGACCGTCGAGTCGATCGAGCGGACGATCAAGCTGCCCAAGCATCCTCGTTTGGTGTCGTTCCTCCCGCTGGCCCATATCGCCGAGCGGGCCGCCAGCCACTACCTCGGCTTGTGGTACACCGGCGAGGTCTGGTACTGCCCGGACATGACTCAGGTGCTCGAGTACGTTCAGGAAGCAAAGCCGACGCTGTTCGTGGCGGCGCCTCGCGTGTACGAGCGGTTTCAGGCCGGACTCATGGCCCGGTTCGAGGGAGAGGAAGGCCTGAAGAAGACACTGGCACTGGCCGCGATCAAGACCGGTCAGGAAGTCGTCCGGCTGCACCAGCAGGGTACGCCGGTTCCGTTCCTGACCGGGTTGAAACACAAGCTGTTGGAACGGGTGGTGTTGACCAAGATCCTCGACGGCCTCGGGATGGGCGAGGTATTCATCGCCATCTCCACGGCCGCGCCCATCGCTCCGGAGCTGCTCATGTTCTTCCAGGGAATCGGACTGCCGCTCTTTGAGCTGTGGGGAATGAGTGAGTTGAGCGGTCCCGGGACCACCAACCTGCCCGGTGCGAACAAGATCGGGACGGTTGGCAAGCCGATTGCCGGTACTGAGGTGAAGCTGGCCGACGATGGCGAGTTGATGATGCGGGGCGGAAATGTGACCGCCGGGTACTTCAAACGACCGGAGGAGACGGCCGCAACCTTCCTTGCCGACGGGTGGTTGGTGACCGGTGACATCGCCGAGATGGATCAGGACGGCTTCGTCTCGATCGTGGATCGCAAGAAGGAGCTGATCATCACGGCCGGCGGCAAGAACGTCGCCCCCACCAAGTTGGAAGGCATGCTCAAGAGCCACCCGCTCATCGGGCAGGTTTGCGTGATCGGCGATCGACGTAAATACCTGACGGCGTTGGTCGTGCTCGACGGTGATATGGCGCCACCCTGGGCAGAGCGGCAGGGTGTGAAGTTCGGCGACATGGCATCGTTCTCGCAACTTCCCGAGGTGCGGGCCGAGGTGCAGCAGGCCGTCGACGACGCCAATGAGCACGTGGCTCGGGTCGAGCAGTTGAAGAAGTTCGTCATCCTGCCGGATGAGTGGACCCCCGAGACCGACGAACTCACCCCAACGCTCAAGCTGAAGCGACGAGTGATCCACGAGAAGTACTCAGACGCCATCGACGGGCTGTATGTCTGAGGTGAACGGTTGGCA
>DATEVB010000067.1:0-6232 GCA_035282865.1 Acidimicrobiia bacterium
ACAGATGCAGTGGCGGATGCGGGCACCGCGAGGCCGTCAACATGGCAGATCCTCGTCCGCTCCGTCCCTGCCCTCGTTGTGGCCACTGGATGCGGCCGGACGTTGTCTGGTTTGGTGAACAACTGCCCCGAGTTGCGTGGCAGCGCGCCGACGAGCTGGCGGCCGGGGCCGACGCATTCATCGTCATCGGGACCAGTGCCACCGTCTATCCGGCGGCCGGACTCATTACCACCGCCCGGGCGGCAGGTGCCACCGTGATCGTGGTCAACATCGAACCCGCCTCGGTATCAGGCATCCACCTCACCGGTCCGGCCGGTCGGATCGTGCCCGACCTCCTCAAGGGAGGACTCCCCGGGTCCGATGATTGAGGTGAGGACCCCTGCTCAGGTGTCCGACGACCGGCGGCGAGTTTCTGATCGTCGGCAAAGCAGCCGTGGCGGCTATCGGGGTGCAGCCCAATCGCCACGACGAACTCGGATTCCGGCGTCCGATCCCGGCGCAAATCGTCCTGTGGGGTGGGCATCAGGTCAACGGAGAGCTGCTGATCAACGGACCGCCGGGGCGCCGTGTATCGGACCTCCTCAACGAACCGGATCCCTGGTTGTGCGTCAGAAACGGCGAGATGCTCCTGTGGCTGAGGAAAAGCCGGATCTCGACGGTGTATCCGAGCGACTGACGGCCGGTAGCTACTTCTTGGCGGCTTCGTAATAAGGATTCGATCCGGATGCGTGGTCCGTCACGTCGATGATCTGCGCGATATCGGGTATGGCGTCTCTGAGAATCCGTTCGATGCCCTGCCGCAGGGTGACGGACGCCAAACCGCATCCCTGGCAACCGCCCAACAGCCGCAGGTACACGTCGGCTCCTTCGACCCCGACCAGCTCTGCGGCTCCGCCGTGACCGGCGATCGCCGGGTTCACGTGGCTGACCAGCAGTTGGGCTACCTGGTCCGCCAGAGGTCCCGTCAACTCACCCACCGGCTCGCCGCCTATGGCCGGGCTGGGGTTGTTGGGATTGTTCATCGCCAGACCTTGGGCGGTGAGGTCCAAGGATGCTCCCTGCAGGTTCTCGAGGTCCTTGTCGGGAATGGCAATGACGAGATCGCCGTGGCGGTCGAGGTGGTCGGTCGCTTGGCGATCGGCCAACGGCACGAAACTCAGCTCGTAGGCGAATTGAGCTCCCCGAATGCCGGTCACCTCGACCAGGAGCACATATGGCTCGTCACCCGGTTCCTGGTCGCGAATCTCGATGATCTTGTCGAGCGCCGTTGGCGAGACGGACAGGATGTTCTCGTCGGTCATGCAGCCTCCGTTGAGAGGGCATGGTAACGGAGCGACCGACTTACGACTAAGGCCATCGGTACGCCATCATGAGGACATGGCCCGCGCCTTGCTGATTCTTCCCACGGGTACGTACCGGGCGGCCGACTTCATCGAAGCGGCCGGTGCCCTCGACGCCGAGGTCATCGTGGCTTCCGAAGAGAACATGGTGTTGGCCGATCAGCTCGGGGACGGTTTCCTGCTCATCGACTGTTCCCGGCCGGAGGAATCGGCTCGCCGCATCGTCGAGCTGGGCGATCGGCAACCCCTCGACGCCATCGTACCGGTCGATGATCAAGGCGTGCTGATCGCCGCCCTGGCGGCCGAACAACTCGGACTGACTCACAACCCGGCGGTCGCTGTCGCCGCCACCCGCAACAAGGTCATGCTGCGAAGAGCGCTGGCGGGTGCCGAGATTCCACAACCGGCATACGAGCTGGCCGGACCACGGGACGACGTGGCGGGACTCGCCGCTGTGATCGGGTACCCCGTCGTCCTCAAGCCCTTGTCGATGTCGGCCAGCCGCGGAGTGATCCGCGCCGACGACGCCGAGGAAGCACGGGCTGCCGCCGGTCGTATCAGGAGAATCCTGGCGGTAGCCGGACATAATCCCAACGAAACAATTCTGATCGAGCAGTACATCCCCGGCATCGAATTGGCGGTTGAAGGCGTGTTGGGAAACGGAGATCTCGAAGTCCTGGCGTTTTTCGACAAACCAGACCCTCTGGAGGGTCCCTTCTTCGAGGAAACCCTTTTCATCACACCGTCCCGCTTGCACCCCGAGATGCTCGAAGAAGTCGAACGAGTGACCGCCCGGGCACTACGGGCGATCGGCTTGCGCGAGGGGCCGGTCCACGCCGAGCTGAGAATCGACGGGAACCGGGTAGTTTTCCTCGAGGCGGCCGCCCGTTCGATCGGAGGGCTGTGCGGCCGGTCCCTCCGCTTCGGGTTACTCGGCACTCCCCTCGAGGTGGTTCTGCTGCGCCACGCCCTGGGGCGACCGCTCCGCAAGATACGACGCGAGGATCCGGCCTCCGGGGTGATGATGCTGTCCATCCCTCACGCCGGCGTCTTCCGGGCGGTGCACGGCATCGACCGGGCACGCCAGGTTCCCGGGGTCACTGAAGTGGACATCACGATCCCGTTGGGTCGCCGGGTGTGGCCCCTCCCCGAAGCCGATCGCTATCTGGGGTTCTTGTTCGCGCGCGGTCCGACCCCGGCTGATGTTGAAGAATCCCTCCGTCGGGGCTTCGCCTGCCTCGACCTTGTCATCGAGCACGATTAGGTGGGCGGGTGATTCGTCCGGTACTTCGAAGCAAGGCAATAATGCCGGCCATGAACCTGACTCGTTCGTCCGGGATACTCCTCCACCCCACCAGCCTGCCGGGACCGTACGGCATCGGCGATATCGGACCCGCCGCCCACCGGTGGCTCGATGACCTCGCCGCGGCCGAATGCAGGCTCTGGCAGGTGTTACCCCTCTGCCCGACCGGATACGCCGACTCGCCCTACCAATGTTTTTCGACCTTCGCCGGCAACCCCTACCTGATCAGCCCGGATCTCCTCCTCGAAGAGGGACTCGTGACCTCCGATGATCTGGCCGGATGTCCCGACTTCCCGGAGGAGCGCGTCGACTACGGCGGGGTCATCTCCTGGAAGCTGGCGCTCCTCGACACCGCCCTCGACCGCTTCCAGGTGGCCGGCTCCCGGCAGTTTCGCAAGGAGTTCGAAACATTCCGGGTCTCCAACCGCGAGTGGCTGGACGACTTTGCTCTCTTCATGGCCCTCAAAGACCTCTACAACCTGAAGCCCTGGACACGGTGGCCCGCCCCGCTTCGGGACCGCGATTCCCTGCAACTGCAAAAAGCCCGCGCGGCATACGCCCCGGAGGTCGCCCGCCACGCCTTCCGTCAATTCCTCTTCTTCCGCCAATGGAGGGCACTGCGCGAGCACGCCGATGAGCTAGCCGTGAAGATCATCGGCGACCTTCCCATCTTCGTTGCCCACGATTCGGCCGATGTGTGGGCCAACGCGGAGCTGTTCTACCTCGACGACACGGGCCACCCCTCGGTGGTAGCCGGCGTCCCGCCCGACTACTTCTCCGGGACCGGGCAACTGTGGGGCAACCCTCTCTACCGCTGGGATGTCCACGCCGGAACGGACTACGCGTGGTGGCTGGCCAGGTTCCGGGCCGCGTTCAAGCTCGTCGATGTTGTGCGCGTCGATCATTTCCGAGGGTTCGTCGACTACTGGGAGATACCCGGCGACGCAACCACGGCGATCGAAGGGCGCTGGCTCCAGGGGCCGGGCGCCCCGTTCCTCGAGGCCGTGATCAACGAACTGGGCGACTTGCCGATCATCGCCGAGGATCTCGGTGAGATCAACCCGGAGGTGTTCGTGCTCCGCGACCAGTTCGACCTGCCGGGGATGAAGATCCTCCAATTCGCGTTCGACGAAGGTCTCGAAAACGAGTTCCTCCCCCACAACTACCCGGCCAATTGCATCGTGTACACGGGAACGCACGACAACGACACCACCCTCGGATGGTGGGAGAGCGCCACCCAAGAAGAACGGGAATTAGCCCGCGACTATCTGGGTATCACGGGAGAAGACATCTCCTGGGATTTGATCCGAGCAGCCTGGAAGTCCAAAGCCAACGTTGCCATCACTCCCCTCCAGGATGTGTTGAGCCTCCCGACCGGCGCCCGCATGAACTTCCCCGGCACCCTGGGAAGCAACTGGGGTTGGCGCATGCGGGAGGGAGCCTTCTCCCCCGAGCTCCAGGCAGCTTTGGCCGCACTCAACCGCCAAAACCTGCGTTAGGAAACCGGCAGCAGGGACCGGTGACGGCGATATCTGCCCCGGGTGTAATCGGGGTACCGGTACGATCCGGCTATGCGCATCCGGTCGTTCGCCATTCTGGTACTCGCTTTGGCGACAACGGTTGCGGCATGCGGACGAGGCACATCAGAGCCAACCGCGGCAGCCGGAGCCGCGTCGGAACCCCCCGGTCTGCTGGTCGTCTCCCGTGCTGATGCGTCGATCTTCACCATGAAACCCGACGGTTCCGGGCGCACCGACCTCGTTGAAGAGCGATCTGAATTGGTGGCGATCCAACCCACGTGGTCGCCGGAAGGGGCGCGTTTGGTATGGACCGAGGTCGACCATATGAATGAGGTGCCGGAGGTATTCATCGTCATCTCCGGGCCGGGTGGGGAGGAACTCGACCGGATACCCGCCCCGGTAGCTCCCTTCTACTACTACTGGAGCCCGGCCGGTGATCAAGTAGCGTTTCTGGCGGGTGGTCCGGCCGGGCGAGTGGATCTCGGCATCCTGGATGGCGACCTGCGCTTCCTGGGCGCAGCCCAGCCCTACTACTTTGCCTGGGCACCCGACGGTGGGAGGTTGCTCACCCACACAGACCTGGATACCGTCGCTCTGCTCGGCACGAACGGTACGGCCACAACGCTCGACAAGACCGAGGCGCGGTTTCAGGCACCGCAATGGGCCGCCGATGGAACCCGGCTGGTGTACGCCACCGGGTCGCCGCCGCCGGAGGGCGGGATCAGGATCGGGGCATTCCAGGCGAACAGTCAGGAAATCGTCGTCACCGATACCGAGGGAGCAGTCCTGCACCGGATCGGAGCCTTTGCCGGCGTTGCCACCTTTGAGCTCAGCCCGGACGGGCGGCAGATCGCTCACTCAGTCACGTTCGATCGGGAAACATTCAACTTCGGGCCCTTGGTGGTCACCGATCTCAACTCGGGCGAGGAAGAGACGGTCAGCCAACGACCGGTCCTGGCCTACCAGTGGAGCCCGGCGGGCGATGTGCTGCTCTATCTGGAAGCGGAGGACGGCATCGACCATCCCCGCTTTCGGTGGGCAGTGTGGGACGGAGAGGTTTCAACCGAATACGCCATGGTGACACCGACGACGAGCTTCGCCACCTCGTACCTCCCGTTCTGGGACCAGTACTCCCGCAGCCACACGTTGTGGGCACCCGACGGATCGGCTTTTACATACGCCGGACTGGACGAACAGGGCGAACCGGCCGTCTGGGTCCAGACCATCGGCAGTGATTCGGGACCGCACCGAATCGCCTCCGGTGACGTTGTCTTCTGGTCGCCCCAATCCGGGTAAGGTCGCCTGATGCGACGCACCCTCACTCCTCAGGACCTCTGGAAAATCCCCCGGGTCGGCCAACCGGCCCCCGCCCCGGACGGCAGCTTCGTAGTCGTTCCCGTCACCACCTACGACCTGGACAAGAACAAGGGCACCACCCGGCTGTACCGGGTTGCGAACGGCCGGGTCGATCCACTCACCGCTTCCGATCGTTCGAGCACCGCTCCCGTGATCAGCCCGGACGGCGCCCGAATGGCCTTCCTGCGCGACGTCGACGAGCTACCGCAACTCCACGTGATGCACCTCGGTGGCGGCGAGGCCGAGCTGCTCACCAATATGCCGCTCGGCGTTGCCGGACTCAAGTGGTTGCCGGACGGCTCGGGCCTGATATTCCTGGCGCCCCTCTTCAAAGAAGCCCTCGACGTCGAGGCCACCCGCCGGCTCGTTGCATCCCGCCGGGAAGACCCCGTGAAGGTTCACGTCACCGAAGACCGGGTATTTCGCTATTGGGACCGCTGGCTCACCGACGGCAAGGTCCCCCATGTGTTCCGGCTCGACCTGACCTCCGGCGAGACAACCTGTCTCACTCCGGGCTCCACTCGCTGGTGGAACTGGGAAACACCCGGCGACAACTTCGATGTTGCTCCCGACGGCCGGGAAATCGCCTTCTCGGCCGACACGAGCGAACCACCCCACGATCAACCTAGCTTTGCCGTCTTCACGGTGCCGGTAGAGGGCGGCGTCGTCACCTGTCTGACACCCGACGGAAGTGGCCACGAGCGGCGTCCCCG
>DATEVB010000068.1:0-14246 GCA_035282865.1 Acidimicrobiia bacterium
GGTGCTCGACATCGGTCTTCCTGAGATGGACGGATGGGAAGTGCTCGACCGACTTCGCTCAGATCCGCGCACCAGGGACCTGCCGGTGCTCGTGCTGACGGCTCACGCTGAGGAAGAGTCCCGGCGCCGGGCCGACGAAGGGGGCGCCGACGCCTTCGTGACGAAGCCGTTCCAGCCGAACGACTTCCGTCAGGAAGTTCTGAACCTGCTGGCCAGGATCGCCGTCGAGGCCGTCTCGTAGCACTGCTGCCCGCCCTAGTCGAGCACTCTTGCTCCTGCTTCAGCGAGTCGATCGGGGTGGTCGACGATGCCGTTGAGCGACCCGGCCAAAACTCTCAGTACACGCCGGGATCCCATTCGCCGTTCGAGAGATCCCTTTGCTGAGTTGGCGAGCCCCCAAGGTCACGGCAACAACATTGGGCAAAGAGGCAGGATGGTCGACCAATGAGGCGATCGGCTCGGGAAGCTCAGACTTGCCCATTCGCGCTGCAAGGTACTCGGGAGGGATCACACAGGTTGGGGGCGATCCGTCCGTCTTCCATTCTCCTTCCCGCTGCGGTACGTTCTGCTGGGCGGGACCACGGTGGGATGCTTGGGGAGGTGACCCGTGGTACGAATGCTCACCGTCTCGGTGATGGCGGCCGCCCTCCTCATGGTTCCCCCCGGCGAGGCTGTTGAGCTGTGTGTCGGCCTGGCCCGGCCGGTAGAGGGACCGGTGGAGCGTGGCTTCGCGCCGACCGGTCGCTACGCCGGGCATTGGGGGATCGACTGGGTTGTCCCGGCGGGAACCGAAGTCCGGGCTGCCGGCCCGGGGACCGTTACCTTTGCCGGGACCGTTGCCGGCAATCGGACCTTGACCCTCGACCACGGCGGAGGCTTGAGGACCAGCTATTCGTATCTGTCAACTGCGACGGTCGAACGGGGTGACTACGTCGACGAATCGATCATCCTGGGAACGAGCGGAAACGGCCACGGTTCGCCGGCGCTGCACTTTTCCGTGCGGGTAGGGGCCAGGTACGTCGACCCGTTGGCGATCGTCGGGTGTCGGGTAACCACGCCGTCGCGGGCGTTGCGTCTCGTTCCAGCTCGTGAGGCCCGGTGACCTGCCTATTCTGTCGGCGTGCGCAGGGGCATTCTCGGCGGGACATTCGATCCACCTCACGTGGCTCATTTGATTGCTGGTGAGGTGGCTTATCGTGATCTCAACCTGGATATCGTGACCTTCGTACCGGCCGGCGCCCCATGGCAGAAAGCGGACCGTCGGGTCAGCGACTCCGAACACCGCTGGCAGATGACCTGCCGGGCGGTCCAGGGTATCCCCTATTTCGAAGCGGATGAACGGGAGGTCCGTCGAGACGGCTGGACTTACACGGCAGACACATTGGCCGAGTTCGACCCGCGGGATGAGCTCGTCCTGATCCTGGGAGCGGACGCGGCAAGGGGTATCCGGACATGGCAACGGTGGGAGTACGTCGTCTCCCGAGCCAACCTGGCCGTGGCGCCGCGGCCGGGTATCGAAAGGGATGAGGTCGAGTCCGCCATCCCCGTTCCGTTCCTTTGGCTTGATATGCCGTTGTTGTTGCTGTCGGGCACGACGATTCGCGCCAGGGTGGAAGCGGGAAAGACCATCCGCTTCATGGTGGCGGGCCCGGTGTGGGAGTACCTCGAGGACCACAACGTCTATGGCTGAGCCACGCCACAAGAAACTTCAACGTCGGAAAGGGTTGGCAGTTCACTCGGGTGGGGGTCGACGCCGTCGGTCGGGCGTGATCGACGACGTACCCAGATCTGCCCGGGAACTGAACCGATCGGCCCGGCGGTCGGCAGCCGCCCAAGGCCGGCGGCGCATTGCCCTGGCCGTGCTGGGAGCCATGCTGATTGTGGGCACGTCGGTCGTCTTGACCTGGCTGACCCTCCGGGATTCGGCAGGCCCCGCACCGGATATCGGGGTGCCGTCCGCGCGGGGCTCATCGGCGTTGATCGTGATCACCGGCCAGGATGGTCGTGCGGATTCAATTGCGCTCCTGGTGGCTCATCCGACCGACGGATCCGAACTCGTGCTCTTCCCGCCTTCGTTGCTCGCCATTCTTCCCGGCTTCGGTGAGAGCGAGATCGCCGACATGGTCCGGTTCAATGGACCTCCGCTGGCGAAGACCACGGTCACCAACCTGCTCGGTGTGAGGATCGATGCGGTGGTGCATCTCGATGGAGAAAGCTTCGCGGCTCTGATAAGCAGACCTCTGACCGTTGAGCTACCCAATCCCTTGCTCTTGCCCGAATCGGATGGCTTGACCGTCCTGGCCGCAGAAGGCTCGGCAGAGCGCGGTCCAGATATGCTCGCAACCTTGCTGACCAATCAGGGCGATAGTGATCAGCTCGAATGGCTGGATAGGCAGGGGTCGGTTTGGCGAGCCGTGCTGAAGGCGGTCGACGAGGACGCGACAATCGCCGAACGCCTGACCTTGGGAGCTGTGGGTGAGCCCGACACGGCCTTGCTGGCGATGGTGGGAGCGGCCGGGGACGCAGAACTCGTTGTGACAGCGGTGCCGGTGCGGAGGATCGAAGCGGCCGGGGGTAGCACCGAGCGCTATCAGCTGCTCAGCAGTGCCGCCGCTTCCTTCGTCTCTGACCGATTCTCCTACCTCATCATCCGTGAGGAGCCGCGTCCCCGGGTGGAAGTGCTCAACGGGAACGGACGAATCGGCACGACCGGTCCAATCGCGGCGTTGCTGGTCGACAAGGGCTATCGGATTGTCAAGACGGACAACGCTGATCGGGATGACTACGCCGAGACGCGGGTGATCGCCCAGGGTCGGGAGCAGCAGCAGAACGCCATCGACGTACAACGCATCCTGGGGAGCGGAGAGGTATTGGTCGAAGTCCGCCAACCATCCGGAATCGTGGATCTCACTATCATTGTTGGCCGGGACATCCCAGCGTAGGAGGCTGAGCGCTTATCGCTCTCAACACGGAAACACAGAACCTCGTCGACGAGATTGCTGCTGCGATCGATCTGAAAAAGGGCATCGATATCGCTTTGCTGGATGTCTCGGAGCTGCTCTGGATCACCGACGTGTTTGTCATCGCCACCGGGACCTCGCGGCCGCACGTGCAATCACTCGCCGAGGAGGTCGAACTGAAGCTGACGATCTACGACCGTCGGCCGCTGCGTATCGAGGGTCAGCGCGAAGGGAAGTGGGTCCTACTCGACTACGGCGAGGTGGTGATCCACATCTTCCAGCCGGAGACTCGCGACTTCTACGGTCTCGAGCGGCTGTGGGGGGATGCTCCCCGGCTGACGTGGGAGACGCTGGCCTCTGAGGCCTGACGGCTGGTACAATCCCGGCTCGCAACCTTGGGGCTGTAGCTCAGCTCGGCAGAGCACTTGCATGGCATGCAAGGGGTCAGGGGTTCAAATCCCCTCAGCTCCACTTCTCGAAATCCCTCGTGTTTGCGGGGGATTTGGCCGTTTCAGACATCGATGGAGACCACCCGTTGTCCGTCTGGTGTCCGTCTGAGCTTGGCGAGCCACTGCTTCCAACCGGTCGACCGACGCTGGCATCGACACCCGGATACCAGTACCGGCGGCGCCAGGTGGCGGGATTGAGCGGCCCGCCCGCGGGGGCGGTGAACAAGCGGCCGTCGTTTCCCGGGTACGTCGCCAAGTGCTCCGCCAGTTCCTCGGCCAAGAAGGGTGGGAAGCTGACCGTGCGGCGCGACGACGGTGTCTTGAGAGGCTCCTCCACTCGAAGCTGACGACGGAGGATGTCTAGGCGGTCGATCCTCAGGGCCATGAGCTCGCCGGGTCGCAGCCCCGTGTACGCGCCGGTCAAAACCATGACTCGATACCGCGGCCGGATGGCATCGGCCAGGTCGGCCACCTGGGAGGCCGATAGGAAACGCTTCTCCTCATGCTCGATCTTCGGAAGCGAGATGCGGCGACAGGGTGAACGGGGGATGCGTCCCTCTTCCACCGCCAGTTCGAGCGCCATCTGGACGAGGGTGTGGGCGCGCCGGACGGTAGAGGGGGAGTCACCATCGCCGGCCAGCCTCGCCACCCAGGCTCGAATATGGGAAGGTTCAATAGCCACCGGGGGCATGGTCCCGAACGTCGGGAGGACCAGGCTGCGGATGACGGAGCCATCGCTGTCTTGGGTCGATGCGGCTAGGTGCACTCGGCCCGCCTTCACCTGGCTGTTCCAGTCGGCAAAGCTGATCCGACCCACGGGCGAGGCAGGCTGCCCGCTAGCACCAACCTGGCCACGGGCGCTGACGTCCGGCGGCGGTGGTCCTCAGCTGGAGGCTTCGACCAGCCGCGCGAGCTTGTCGATCGACCTGCTCCACCCAAGCTCGTTCTGCTCGGGCGGGACCCCGGGCGGCAGGTTCTCGTGGAGCCCAACGAGGTCTGTTCCCCCATCCGGTGAGTCGGCCAGGGTGTAGGTGATCGTCATCTCACCCTGCAGCTCTGGATCCGTCGTCTCGAACTCGATGACCTGTACGACTTCGGTGTCGGGCACCAAACGTTCGAAGCGCCCGTGGTAAGTGTCGGTTTGCGCGTCGGTCTTGCCGGTGTCGGTTGGCGCGTCGTAGGTCAGGGAGATCCGGAATACTCCGCCCTCATCTGCCTCGAACTTGTGGACCCGACTCGACATGCCATCGGGGACCATCCAGTGCTGCACCGAGTCGCGGTCGACTAGGGCGCGATATACCGCCGTTCTCGGTGCCCGGATGTGTCGGTTTACCCGGGTCGTGCTCATGTGCCAGCAGTGTACGTGGTCGTGCCATTCCCGAACGCCCGCTCGGTGCCGATGCCGACCGTTAGGAAGGTGTTCCAACGGCGAGGTGGGGTCGTCGTTGCGGTTCCTGGAAGGTCGTGTGGCGTTTCGGGCCACGCCGCGCCCCTTAGAAGGTGGCGGCACCGCTCGGCGTCGTTGTGCGCTGCACTGGCTTTCCCAGACAGCGGTAGAGCTAGCGGCGACGTGTGCCGGATCGGGCGGACTTGAAAGGGCTGACCCGCACCGATCATGTTTCAGTGGGGGTGATCCTCGTGTGAGAGCTCGGTCACCGCCATACCGAGTTTCTTAGCGCGGCGCAGGCTGAAAACGATGGCGGCGATGAGAATCGCGATGATGACGGTTAGCGATAGGTAGGTGTTCATGTGGTACCAGTGCGAGATTGCCATCTTGATTCCGACGAAGATGAGAATGCCGCCCAGGGCGTGCGAGAGGTAGTGGAAGCGTTCTTTGGCGTTGGCGAGCAAGAAGTACATCGCTCGTAGACCCAGGATGGCGAAGGCGTTCGAGGCGAACACGAGATAGGGCTCGTTCGAAACCGCCAGAATGGCCGGCACCGAGTCGACCGCGAAGATGATGTCGGTAACTTCGACGACGAACAGGGCGGCTAGCAGCGGTGTGGCGGCCCGTCGGCCGTTGAGCTTGGTGAAGAACTTCTGACCGTCGAGCTCCTCGGTGACCGGCATGATCCTGCGCAGGAGGCCGAGACCTCGGGTGGCCTCCGATTGGCCCTCGTCGGCGCGGTGGCGGATGATCTTGGCTCCGGTGTAGACGAGGAAGACCCCGAACAGGAGCAGTATCCACCAGAAGCGACCAATCAGGGTGGTGCCGAGCAGGATGAAGATCGCTCGCAGGGTGAGGGCACCGAAGATGCCCCAGAACAGGACGCGATGCTGGTACTTCAGTGGGATCGAGAGGGTAGCGAACAGCATCGACCACACGAACACGTTGTCGACGCTGAGCGACTTCTCGATCAAGTAGCCGCTGATGTACTCGCCGAACGCGTCGCCGCCAAACACGATCGCAGTCACCAACGCGAAGGTGAGTCCGCACATCACCCAGATGATCGACTCGGTGAGCGCCTCCTTCGGGGAGGGAGCATGCGCGTCACGATGCCGGTAGAGGTCGATCGCCAGCAGGGCGAGTATCACGACCAGTAGCCCGATCCACGCTCCCAACGGGACGTCAAGATCGACAAACGTCGACCGGTCGGCTTCGGCGGCTTGGAGCATCAGGGGGAACCTTTCGACAGCCTGGAGTGTTGACTGTCGAAAGTCTGGCTACCGTCTCAAGCGACGGTCGGGGGGCCGGACAGCGAACTGCCGAACTGACGAACCGATCCCGTGGGGCTACTCCCTTTCGACCTGTCAAGTATGGTGTATCAGGCATTGCCTAGCAAGGCGCAGATCACCCTGTTATCGAGTGATAACGATCACGTCCCGATAAGACCGCATACCGGCGCCACTGCGTGCGGGTCTCTGAGCACAGGTCGACCGCCGCCCGTGACGTCACACACCGCCCGACAGCCAGTTACACCGGATTTGTGACACTCCCATTCTTGGGGGAATAGAATGCCGACATGAGACTTGGTGCTCAACGGTGGTTCCGATGGAGTCTGTTCACCGCCGTTGTTGGCGGTATGGCAGGCGCAGCGCTTGTCCTGGTGGGTAATGCCGTGGAAGGCTCGTTCGCGGCCACGGGATCGAATTGGCTCGGAGTGGTGGTCGGCAGCCTCGCGAGTGGCGCTTTGATGGGTGCGAGCCTGGGACTCGTCCTCGGCTTGGGTGCAGGACTGGCCATTGTTGGGGTAGCCGTCAATCAGCTGAGACAAGGCCGTTGGTCCTCGGGCTTGACCAAGCGGATACGCACCGTCGCCATCGCTGCCATCATTCTGACGGGTGCCCTTGTTGTCCCCATTCTGTTGGGAATCGAAACGGGCATGGCGATCCTCGTGGGTTGCTTTGCACTCAGCCTGGCGGCCACTACCGCAGCTGTGACCACCTGACCCGCACAGCGGGACACGGCGATTCTCGACTGGCAGATCGGCGGGTCATCAATCCGAGGTCCCCACCGCTGTCCAGACAATCACTCCCTACCGCCCGCCCAATGCCGCCCATATCTCCAGATCATGCGCCATATCGCCCCGCTCACCTACCCGTCCGGGAACGGCACCCTACGAGTGCGGCGTCGAGAATCGCGCCGATCACTGTCCGTGGCGAGTTCAGACCCGGAAAGGCGTCAGCCGAAGAAGATACAGGTTGGGTCTTCGTCGATCTCGTCGAGCAGGGCGCTGACGACACCTCGAGGAGCGGGTCAGCGGGGTCGGTAGACGTCGGCGCGATGATCGACATAGACCACTCGCACCATGTGGTCTGCTTCATGGATCTCGTAGACGACCCGATAAGTGCCGACTCGTGCGGAGTGGAGTCCGGTCAGTTCACCACGCAACGCTGTACCGACACGGTGTGGATTGTCGAGAAGGGGACCCAGCATGAAGTCGAGGACGGCTACTGCGATCTTTTCGGGGAGTCGGTCAATCGTTCGCTGAGTGGGTCCGGCAACGACCAGATCCCAGGGCGGCTCCTTCACCCTGTGCGGGCACGGAGCCGATCGCGCATGGCTTCGACTTCGTCCTTGGAGATCACATCGCCGGCTTCGATGGCGGCTCTGCCGTGCTCGATGTCGCGAACGGCGGCCGGGTCGGACAGGATCGCCACGGTCTCTTCGATGGCATCGAGATCATCGGTACTGACCAGCACGGCCACCGGGCGGCCGTTGCGAGTCACCGTCACTCGCTCATGGGTAGCGACGATCTCGTCGACAACCTCGGAGAGTTTGGCTTTGACTTCCGAAAGCGGCAAGACCTTAGACATGACCATAATTATAGTCTGAGTGGTCGGCGAGGATCAACTCTATTGAGGACTCGATCACAGCCGCCATCGCGCCCGTTTCCGAAAGTGTTCGATACCGGTGAAGCCGAGTGCGGATCGATCGTCGGAGGGTCGTCACGCATCGCGGCCGCAATCTGAATCGGTGTAAGGTCGTGAACGGCCACGCCGTTCTCGGCGCCCCGGCTCAGACGATTGAAGGCCAGTTTGGCTTCCCACGCAGAAGATTCGGAAGCAGGCGACTGCCCGAGCGACAAAACAGACAACCACAGCCAAGAACCAACCGGGATTCCACCCCCAGCCGCCCAGCACCGCTCGCCGATCCACCCCTCTCAATTCCACACGCATCTGCAACACAGTTGCGGGCGGTATACCAGTAAACCTCGCATCCAGATGATGCAACTGTGTGCGGTGAGACTCACGGCACACACGACGGTGGGTTTCCCACCTTGCTCAGGTCGCCTGAAGGTAAGTCCGGCGACCTGGCGGCGCCGCCGGCTCGTGTAACTGTCTCCAGCCTCTGTGAGGCCTGCGACGAGCCGCCTGAGCCTCTCCTGGAGCGGGCTGAGCATCCGTTAGCCAGCCCGCCGCCAGGAGCCACACCTTTCAGGCGGCACGTACATGCGGGGAGGGCACCAGCCCATCCCACAGATCGACCAATTCATCGACGTCGATGAAGTAGCGGACGTCGTCGGCGGTTCCTTCGGTCAAGACCTGCTCGTAGGCACTGATCCGATCGCGCCGATCAGAGAGGTTGTAGTCGGTACGTCCAGTCCAACGGATGTGGGGGGAAGGACGACCCAACCTCCTGCCTTTGAGATCGTCGGGTCGTCGACGTCACCGGGGACGGCGACCGGTCGGGTCGTCGGACCCACGCCTGCGTTTCGCGTTGTTGCCAGGCAGCGGTGAGCAGCCTGTCGGTTTGGGGTCGTCGGGTGCCGGCGGCCACCGGTCAGGAACCCAGCGTAGGCTCAAAGTCTCGAAGGAGAAAGCGTGCGCGGTCCAAGGGTTCTGTACGTGAGTGGGTCTATCGGCCTCGGTCATGTCAAGAGAGACCTTGCGATCGCAGGCGAGTTGCGGAAGCTCAATCCGGGTGTCGAGATCGTTTGGCTGGCAGCCGTTCCAGCCTCAGACGTTCTGTCCCAGGCCGGCGAGACACTGGTTCCGGAGTCCGCAGATTTTCGAAACGAAACCGAGGTGGCCGAAGCCGCCGCGGGCGGTGGCGGGCTCAGTTTGACCCGCTACGTCTATCGGGCCCTCGTCACGTGGTTTCACAATGCTCGAGTCATCGGACGGGCTGCCAAACGCGGAAATATCGACGTGCTGGTCGGCAACGAGACCTACGAGGTGATCGTCGCCTACGTTTTCGGGATCAACGTTCTGCCATCGGTACCGTTCGTGATGATGTACGACTTCTGGGGCATGGATGTGACCACCGGAGGGCTATTCGAAAGGCTCGGGGCGTGGGCACTCAATTTCATCTGGGCTCAGGAACGTCGGGTCACGACCCATGGTCGGAACGCGGCGATCTTCATAGGAGAACCCGAGGACATCCCGGACCGAAGGTTCGGGCTCTTCCTGCCGAACCGGCGGCGCCATGCAGAAGACCACGTCACTTTCGTCGGATATACGCTCACCTTCTCCCCGGACGAGGTGA
This sequence comes from Acidimicrobiia bacterium, assembly GCA_035282865.1. GTDB lineage: Bacteria > Actinomycetota > Acidimicrobiia > Spongiisociales > UBA4744 > UBA4744. The sequence goes on from DATEVB010000068.1 coordinate 9,339, forward strand.
GCGACCCCGAGGCGGTCCGACGCGAACTCGGATACGGAGATGAGCCGGTGGTGGTGTGCGCGGTGGGTGGTACGGCGATTGGCCGCGAATTATTGGAGTTATGCGGGCGCGCCTATTCGCTTGTAGTGCAGAGAATGCCAAAGCTTCGCATGGTTCTCGTGTGCGGGCCGCGCATTGACCCGCTTCAACTGGACGTGCCCGACGTTGTCGATAGGGTGGGAATGGTGCCCGACCTGTGGCGTCACTTTGCGGTGTGTGACCTGGCCATCGTGCAGGGAGGCGGAACAACTACGCTCGAACTGGAGGCTCTTCGCCGACCGTTCCTGTACTTCCCCATCGAGGGGCACGCGGAACAGGAACTCACTATCGGCCCCCGACTAGCCCGTCACGGTGCCGGCGTGCCGATGACACTGTCATCGACGTCGCCAGAATCGCTCGCCGAGGTGATAACGCAAACCGTGGGCCAGCCCGTGGAGTATGCACCCATCTCCACCGATGGGGCGCACCTCGCCGCAAAGATCATTCTCGACCGGGCCGAAATGGGTTCCTCGCTGGAGCGACCAGCGTTGCCCTGACACCATGCCCCTGTCGGATGCAACCAGGGCACACGGGCCGCACCGTCGACACCTCCCTCCTCCTCATCGACACCCCCACCGACTCCCGCGGCATCTACACCCCGATGACCCGAGGACGAGAAGCCAACCACGCCTACGTCGCCGTCGAAGACAACCAGACGGCCCGCGATGTGCTCACCCGCGCCATCACCCGGGACTGGATCGACCAGCCCGCCAAGCCCAACTCGATCCTCACGACACCCGACGACTTACTCCCGCTGGCCCGGCCGAAGACGACGAGTTCAACCAACTTGAACAGCGTGTCCGCGGGCTCATCGCGCAACGCCAGGCACGATCACGAGAGACGGAGCGCACAACCGGCCGTAGCCTGTAGTCGCCGTCGCGACCGAAGACCGGCCTTCCACCGCGAAGCTGTCGTCCAGGGACAGATCTGGGATCGCCTGACCTGACCCAGTGCATCGATCTCGGACCGTTGATCTGTGCGACCCTGATCCTGCAGTGTCTGGGATCGGCTAGCCGATCTTCCTCTCGTCGTCCAGCCTGCCCAGGAAGTGGAGGACGCGCTCCATCATGAGTTGCGCAGCCCCGGGATCGTGATCGGCCGAGTCCGAGTCTTCGAAGAGGTGACTAACACGGTCGTACACGTAGACCTCGACCGAGACGTCAGCAGCAAGCGCTGCCGCCTCTAGCGCGCGAACCTGGTCAACATCGACTAGCTCGTCGTTCCGAGCGTAGTGCACCTGGACGGGAACCTGTGGCGGTCGCCAGAAGCGCGCCACATAGACCCGTTACCCACACGCTGAACAGGTAGCTCGAGTTCGATCAGCCTCCCGCGGCGGGCATATCTGACAGGGTCGGACGCAGTGGGTCCCCGGGCCTCCGATCAGCCAATCCGCACGCGGCGGTCGTACGCCCGAATGGCTAGTCATCCCGGTGCCGGTAGAAGCAAGCTACGCCCCAGTGGCTCCGACATGATCCGGATCCGACGGGATCATCACCGACGCTCCTGGACAGGGAATACAACTACCGGCCGACTGAGCACACTACTCATAACGCTCGATCTACCGCAAGAACGCACAGTTTGGAGATTGCACCAGATCATCAATCAGGCGCTGATGCGCTCGACTAATCGGATCGGTGGGCAAGGGCGGCCGCGATGTCGCTCATCTTCTGAACTAGACGGTGGGGATTGTCGGGTACCGTCGTGAACCCGTGGTGTTGGTAGAAGACGGCGGCCGGCGGGTTGATGGCGTCGACGACGACCAGTCGGGCGGCGGCGATGTCGGAGGCGGCCAAGGCCCGTGTCAATGCATCCCACAGCAACTCTCCTCCTAGCCCCTCGCCGTGGAGTGTCGCATTCAACGCGAGTCGAGCCAGCAGGACGGCGGGGATCGAGGCGGGTGATCCTCGCCCTACTTTCTGGGGGAGCTCCGCTCGGACCACGAGATGGGCGGCGAGACTGTAGTAGCCCACTACGGGGCCGTCTCCCTCGTGCCATACGAAGGTCTGGGCGGTGCGCATCGATTGGGCGTGGGTGGCGTGGTCCATGAGCCATCGGTCGAGCGCATCCACGCCGCTGTGAAACCTGGTGAGATCGTGGTGGATAGCCAGCCGTTCGGATACGAACCGGGCCACCGCGTCAGCGCTGTTCGACTTGCCGTTCGGCTTGCGCTCGACGTTCGAGGGCTGGATTCGGCTGGCCGGGGGTGTCGAGTGCCTCCCAGAGCTGGTCGAAGAAATCGGAAGGCACCACCGTCGCAGCCGACGAGCCGATGACCTGTTCGGCGCGTTCGGCGGCGGCGTCGAGCACGAACGCGCTCACCGATTGATGCTCGAGTTCTGCTGCGTAGCGGATTCGCTGCTCGCGTTCGGGGTCAGCGCGCAATTCGATACGAGAGGTTCGGGTAGCCATATGTACGGTGATTGTACGGCATCGCCCAGGAAAAGGGAACCTACTCAGTCACCGGCCGATCCACCAGATCCGCCGTCCGAATGGACCTCCTCCGATCGGGACGTCATGCTCGCCGCTCAGGAGGGGCGGGTGTCCGTCAGGTGTCCGTCTGAGAACGGAAAATGACGAAATTGGGCGCTGACCGCTGAGAGCTGAAACCCCTGCTACAGCTCCACTACGCGAAATCCCTCGTGTTTGCGGGGGATTTCGTCATTTCAGAGGTCGAGTGACATGCCTCGGGATCTGCTTGGAGTCCGCGGAGAACCCGCGAGAAATCGCGCTCGTGCTGGTTCGAGAGCGTCGGCGGCCTCACCATCTCGGCCCTCGAAGAGGCGTCCGTACGGGCAGTCTGCGTCGACCGGTTGGGGGCAATCGGTCAGTAGTTCAGCAGCGTCTTGATGATGGTGGCGACCCGATTACTGACCTTGGGGTCGATGCCGCCGAGACGGTGGACAAGGCGGTTTCGGTTGATCGACCGGATGAGCTCGCATTGGACATAGCTGGTGTGGTCGATACCGGTGTCTGCGTTTGCCTCAACTTCGACGTGGAGCGACAGGCCTCGTCGGGTGGTGGTGAGCGGGGTCACGATGACGAAGGGGAACCCAGGCCCGAAGGTGTCCGGAGGACCGATCACGAGTGCTGGTCGATGCGCGGCCGGTTCCCCCGGATACGCCCTGCCGAAGTCGACTAGCCAGAGGTCATCAATCGAAGCCATCGGTCACCGACGTAGCGTTCGCTTCGGAAAGGTAGGTCGCCCAAGCCCCGGGGTCGGTGCGGAGCTCGGCAAGTTCGGCCGCCACTTGATGGGCGAAGCGCTGCCGCCGGAGAGCTTCGGCGGCATCTCGGACCGTTTCGATGAGAGATGCCCCGGTCGCATGGCTCAACTCGAGGAGGCGAGCGTGGGTGTCGGTGTCTACACGAATGGTTGTGGTACCCATGCCGATAGTCTACATCATGCATGCGCAATAGTCTACACATCCAACAGGTTGCCCCTGATCCCGGCCCATATCGAGCATCTCACCCACCGTCCACCAGACAGGGAGGGATTAGCCCACCGTTTCTCATCTCGAGGAGCGGGAGACTCGACGATGCCAGCTAGAGGGTCCCGAACACCAGATCCGGTACAAGAACTCCGCATTGATAGCGCCCACGCGGCCAATCAGAGTCCGCGCAGAGTCGGCGAGAAGTCCGAAAACCAACAAATCCCCTCAGCTCCACCACTCGAGATCCCCTGTGTTTACTGGGGATGTCGTCGTTCTCGCTGTCAAGCCTGGTGACGGTTGGGCCGTCCTCGGGCCGTACCTTGGGGTCGTCAATGCGGGTGTCGACGGGAAACCCGAACACTGCTAAAGTGAATTCACTCTAGTTTCGAGGCGAAAGATCTACCGGTACTTGCTCTACTCCACGTCGGGCGCGGTGGCTACGATCACGCTGAACCGTCCCGAACGACTCAATGCGATCGTCCCTCCGATGCCGGACGAGTTCCAGGATGCCATGACCAGGGCCACCAGAGACCCGCAGGTCAAGGTGGTCGTGTTGCGCGGCGCCGGGCGATCGTTTTGTGCGGGTTACGACTTCAGTGGGGGCTTCCACCATTGGGATGAGCATTTGACCACCGACGGAGTGTGGGACCCGGGCAAGGACTTCGTGATGGCCACCGCCCCATCAGAGTCGCCCACGCAGAAGTTCATGAGCATGTGGCGCAGCCCCAAGCCGGTGATCGCGCAGGTCCACGGATGGTGCGTGGGGGGCGGTAGCGAGATGGCGCTTTGCGCTGATATCGTCATCGCATCCGATGATGCCAGGATCGGCACGCCCTACGCTCGCATGTGGGGCTGCCACCTCTCCGGGATGTGGATCTACCGGCTCGGTTTGGCCAAGGCCAAGGAGTATGCCCTGACCGGCAAAGCCGTTGCAGGTAAAGAGGCCGCAGCAATCGGCCTGATCAACAAGGCGGTCCCTTTCGTCGAGCTGGAGGCCGAGGTAGCACGGCAGGCCGATCAGCTCGCCAGCCTACCTGTGTCCCAACTATCGGCCATGAAACTGATCGTCAACCAGGCGTACGAGAACATGGGACTGGCGAGCACCCAGACGCTCGGTCCCATTCTCGACGGGCTGATGCGCAACACGTCTGAGGCGCGCCATTTCATCAGTCTGGCCGAACAGCAAGGAGTGGCCGCGGTGATCGCGGAGCGCGACGGTCCGTTCAACGACTACAGCGCTGCGCCCAAAGACGAGCAGCCGGACCCAAACAATGTCATCACCCCCTGAAACCCTGACGGCTCGGGGGGAAGCCAGCCGGCAATCGCTCATCGAGGCGGGTCGCGCCGAATTGCTGGAAACCGGCGGAACGCTCGAGGTAGCGAACGTTGCTCAGCGGGC
>DATEVB010000069.1:0-19420 GCA_035282865.1 Acidimicrobiia bacterium
CCCTCGGTGAGCGGCACCGAGCCGATAGCCAGCAGGGCGTGACTCCCCTCCACCCGGCGCCCATCCTGGGCCTCGATGAGGACACCGCGCTCCGTTCGAGTGGCAACCACCGCCCGGGCGCCTTTGAGGAGCGCAACGCCGCGCTCGAGAAAATCGGCCTCGAGAGCGGCGGCAACCTCCGGGTCGCGGTGCGGGAGCACTTGCTGTCGACTGACCAACAGGCTCACCTGGGAACCGAGGCTCGCAAAGATGTGGACAAACTCGACCCCGGTCACCCCCGAACCAACGATCACCACATGCGATGGCACCTCGGGGAGGTGGTAAGCGTGCCGGGTGGTGAGAATCCTTTCTCCGTCGATCTCGCACCAGTCGGGGATCCTCGGCGCAGACCCCGTCGCCACCAGGGCCAGATCGAAGGACACCGGCAGTTCCCCACTCTCGGTTTCCAGGATGGCCTGATGGGGTCCCGTGAACCGCCCCCGGCCGTGCACCACCTCGACACCCTGGGAGGCCAGCATCGAACTAACCCCACGCGAGAGATCTTCGCTGATCGTCGCTATGCGCTCGGACAGTCGCTTGATATCAACGGACGCCGGGCCGGGGATGATTCCCAACCTGGATGCGTTGACGACGGCTTCCATCCGCACCGACGTCGCCGCCATCGTCTTCGAGGGGATGCAGTCCCACAGATGGGCCGCACCCCCGATTACCGACGACTCGACGAGGGTCACCCGGGCGCCCAGGGCGGCGGCGATCGTGGCCGCCGTGTTGCCGGCCGGGCCTCCCCCGATGATCAGAAAGCGGACCCGATCGTCGTCGCTCATCTCGACCCTCCCCGATAGACCCCGAACACTTCCCGTAACACGTCCGAGACCTCACCCAGCGTCGCCGCCGCCACCAGGGCTTGCTTCATCGGGTAGAGGAGGTTGGCGTTCCCGCCTGCTGCAGCACGGACCCGACTAAGCGCCGCGGTGACCGCGGTCTGATCCCTCCCGGCCCGCAGTCGGCGAACCGCATCGACTTGCTGCTGCTCGGCGGCGGGATCGACGGACAGGGCGGGGACTGTCTCACCGGCATCGTCGACGAATCGGTTGACGCCGACGATCACCGCTTCGCCACTCTCGATCCGGCGGGCGGCCGCATAGGCCGCCTCTTCTATTTCGCGCTGCTGGAAACCCGCTTCGACCGCCGCCGCGGCTCCGCCCAGTGCATCGATCTTCTCAATCAACTCGGTCGCTTTGGCTTCGACCTGATCGGTGAGGTACTCGATGAAGTACGAGCCTGCCAGTGGATCGACGGTGTCGGTGATCCCCGACTCATAGGCCAGGATCTGCTGGGTTCGCAAGGCGATTCGAGCCGATCGGTCGGTGGGCAGCCCGATTGCCTCGTCGAAGGCATTGGTGTGGAGCGACTGGGTGCCGCCCACGGTGGCGGCAAGTGCCTGTATGGCGGTGCGAACGATGTTGGTTTCGGGCTGCTGGGCGGTCAGGGTGCTTCCGGCCGTTTGGGTGTGGAACCGCATCATCCACGACTGCGCATCCCTCGCTCCGACGCGTTCCTTCATCAACCGGGCCCACATCCGGCGGGCGGCTCGATACTTGGCAATCTCCTCGAAGAGGTGATTGTGCGCATTCCAGAAAAAGGAGAGTCGAGGAGCGAAATCGTCGACAGCCAGACCGGCGGCTACCGCCGCCTCGACGTAGGCCAGACCATTGGCCAGTGTAAAGGCAACCTCCTGGGCGGCGGTAGACCCCGCTTCCCGGATGTGGTACCCACTGATCGAAATGGTGTTCCAGGCAGGTAACTCACCTGCACAGTAGGAGAAAAGATCCGTGACCAACCGCATCGAGGACCGGGGAGGATAGATGTAGGTACCGCGGGCGATGTACTCCTTGAGAATGTCGTTCTGGACGGTACCCCGCAGCTTCTCGGTTGGAACGTGGCGCTCTTCGGCAACGATCTGGTAGAGGAGCAACAGGATGGCTGCCGTGGCATTGATGGTCATCGAGGTACTGACATCGCCTAGCGAGATTTCCGAGAACAGCAAGCGCATGTCCTCGATGCTGTCGATGGCCACACCGACCTTGCCCACCTCACCAGACGCCATCGGGTGGTCCGAATCCAACCCCATCTGGGTGGGGAGATCGAACGCCACCGAGAGACCGGTTTGCCCGGCTGCCAGGAGCGAGCGAAACCGGGCGTTGGTCGCCTGGGCCGTCCCGTAGCCCGCGTACTGGCGCATGGTCCACGGACGGCCCCGATACATGGTCGGGTAGGGCCCGCGCGTGAAGGGATACTCTCCGGGCATTCCGACCTCGGGTGGGGTCCGATCGGCCCCGTACACCACCTCGATGCCGATGCCGCTGGAGGTGGTACGCGAGGCTGGATGCGATGAGTCTTCGGTCTTCACGGGTATCCTGTTTACGTCGAAGGGGATGCTACCGGCAACTTTCCCGACTCCCCCTTCGTTAGGTAGTCCGGAGATGTCAAAGGCCCCCATTCATGAACTCGAGCGGCGCGACGTCCGCAGGCGATGGTTCGTGGCGCTCGCCACCCTGCTCAGCATTGCGTTGCTGTCATCTACGTGGGTCGGCCTCTTCTCGTTCTTCGGAGCCAACTCGGCGTACGGCGTATTCACCGATCTCGAGCGAAAGTACGTCCCCGAGGTGAACGACCTCCTGCTGGACTTGCCAGACCTGTCCCAAGTCTCGCGCATCTACACACTCGATAACACGCTTCTGGCGGAACTCCACGACGGCAAGAACAGCGAGCCGGTGCGCTACGAGGAACTGCCGGACCTGGTGATCAAGGCCGTGCTGGCGGCCGAAGATGCCGAGTTCTTCGAACACCAAGGGGTCGACTTCCCGGCCATCGGCGGGGCGGCGATCGACAATCTGCGCGGGGTGACCCGCGGCGGTTCGACCATCACCCAGCAGGTGGTCAAACAGAACTTCGTCGGCGACGAGGTCACGCTGCAACGCAAGATCCAGGAAGCGATGGTGGCGGTTGAGCTCGAACGCCGTTACACCAAGGAGCAGATCCTCGAGTTCTACGTGAACTCCGTCTACTACGGCTGGAGCGCCTACGGAGTCAAGACGGCTGCTCGCGAGTACTTCGGCAAGACGCTGGAGGAATTGACCATCGCTGAGGCGGCCACCCTCTTCGTGCCGATCCGGAACCCGGCCGCCTACGACCCTCGTCGCCAACCCGAGCGGGTCCTCGTTCGACGCAACGACGTGATCGACACCATGGTCGCCCACCAGATGATCACACCCGCTCAGGGGGAACGTGCCAAAGATGAGCCGTACGTGATCCAGCCGCATCCGGAGTTCCAGGGGCCTGCCGACCACGTCGTGGCCGAAGTACGGCGCTCCCTACTACACGACCCTGAATTCTCGTTCCTGGGCGCCACCGACGAGGAACGCAAGAAAGCGGTCTTCGGCTGTCCTTCCGACGACGTGACCTGCTCCGGTGGCGGCGGGATGAAGGTCTACGTCACCATCGACCTGGACCTGCAGGGGAAGGCCAACGAAATCCTCAAATCCTGGTTGCCGCTCGCCGACCCGACCGTGCTGAGCGAAGACCAACTCGCCGCCTGCATCCAGCGCTACAACAACGCACAGATTCCCGTACCGGAACCGAGCGACCTGAGATGTTCCCCGACGGGTGCCATCGCCAGCGTTGATAACGTGACCGGCGCTATCAAAGTGATGGCCTCCGGCCTACCATTCGACGTCGAGCAGTTCGACCTGGCGCTGCAGGGAAAACGCAACCCGGGTTCTTCATTCAAGCCGTTCGCCCTCACCGCCTATCTCGAATCGGGCGGTTCGCTCAATTCCTTCTGGGATGCGCGCAGCCCCAAAGAGATCGACTGTCCCTTCTGCAACCCCGACCCGTGGGTGGTCCACAACGCCGGCGGTGGTGGTGGAGGGATGTCGCTGTTCTCGGGAACGCAGAACTCGGTAAACGTCGTGTTTGCACAGGTTTCAAAGGAAGTGGGACCGGAGCGGATCATCGACGTTGCCCACCGGATGGGCATCAAGTCGGAGCTGCCTGCGGTGTATTCGTTGGTGCTGGGAGCGGGCGCCGTGAGTCCTCTCGAGATGGCTTCGGCCTTCTCCAATTTCGCAACCAATGGCCTGCATGCCGACTCTTACTTGATCGAGCGGATCGAGAACACGGCCGGTGAGCTCGTCTACTCCCGGGACGTGGAGCGGATTCAGGTAGTCGACCCCGCCGTGGTGGCGGCCGCACGGGATCCGCTCACGCAGGTGGTGGCGGCCGGAACGGCCACCCGGGCGAGGATTGGTCGCCCGCAGGGAGGCAAAACCGGCACGCATCAGGATTTCAACGAGGCATGGTTCGTCGGTTTTGTACCCGAGTACTCGACGGCCGTGTGGGTCGGCTATCCGGATTTTCAGGCGCCGCTCCGCGACGTGACGATCAACGGGGAGTTCTACAGCCGGGTGTACGGTGGGACGGTGCCGGCTCCAATCTGGGCCGAGTTCATGAAGTACATGTTGGCGGATACCCCGGTGAGCGATTTCCCCGAAGACCCGCCCGGTGTGGCGCAGTACTACGTCACACCGAGCACCGAAGTGCCACTGGTAGTCGGCCTCATGCAGGATGAAGCGGTGAACGACATCTACGACGCTCACTTGCGGCCCAACGTAGTCGAAGTGGGCTCCATCGAGGAGAAGGGGGTCGTGCTCACCCAGGATCTAGAAGAAGGCTCGAGTGCCACCCACGGCCAGGCGCTCACGATTGAAGTCTCATCGGGCCTTCCCCCTGAGGCTCCTCTCATCGACCTGCGCGGCCTCACGGTGGATGAGGCGGTAGGCGCCCTCACCACCTTTGAGGGGGAAACCGGTGTAGGAGTGCAGTTCTCGGTCAGTTTCCGCGCGGTGTCCGACCCGGGCCTGGTTGGCAGGATCGTCGATACGAATCCCGCCCCGGGGGTCATCATCGCCCACGGCCGGACTATCCAGATAGTTGTGGGGAAGCTCGCTACCGAAGGTGACTGAGCCAAGCGAAACTTTCGCGATCTCCGGTCAACCCTATTGATATCAAACGGGCTTACTTGCTATCAATAGCCCATGCGACCCGCACCACCAGGGGAAGAACGCGACAATCGTCCTCCCGTCGCGGTCACCGCCGCACCGTCCCCCGGCGGCGCGGGTCGCCGATCGGTGCTACGACGGACCACCGTTACCCCGTACCTGGCCGAAGATGCCGGTCTGAGAGGCTTCCCGGTAGAGCACCCCTATGTGCGCCGCTTCTGGACGGCTGCCTTGGGACCCGGGGCGGTTGCCGACCTGTTGCGACTGATCGTGGCCGCCCGGAGCGGTCGGTCGCTCCCCCACCCTGCCTACCTGCATCTCCTGACCGGCGCCGGTCTCATCGTCCATGCCGGCGGCAAGATCTGGGTGCGCCCCTCCGTACCACCCCTCGGCGCCGCTCAGTTGCGACGCCTGACACCGGCCATGAGGTTCGAGCACGCCCGAGCAGTCGAGGCACACCTCGGCGAGAGCCGGCGCCCCCGGTAGCGGACCGGGAACCGGCACCGACTCGGCGCACCGGCCCGGGCCCTCCATCCACGTCCCCGTGTAACGACACTCAATCCGCCTCTCGCACTACGCTGGCCCATCTCGGCTGAGGCGAGGACCTATGGAGATCGACTACAAGCAATGGATCGCCGGCATCCGGAAGGAGATCCGAGAGATCTCGGTGGCCGAATTGGCCGCCGTCCCGGGCACCTCCCCGATCATCATCGACGTGCGCCAGCCTGAAGAGTACGAACAAGGATCGATTCCGGGAGCACTCCTCATCCCCCGCGGCCAGCTGGAAGGCGCCGTCGGTGACCTGATCGCCGACCCGCAGACCGACATAGTCCTCTACTGTTCCGTCGGTGAGCGCTCGGCACTGGCCGCCCATTCGCTCCGGCTGCTCGGCTACCGGAACGTGGCATCCCTGGCGGAGGGTTTTGAAGGCTGGAAACGCGCCGGCCAACCCTGGAGCGTTCCCGACGTCCTTCCGGTCGATCAGCGCGCCCGGTACAGCCGCCACCTCCTGCTTCCCGAGGTTGGCGATCTAGGCCAGCGCCGGCTCCTTGCATCGAAGGTCGTGGTGATCGGCGCCGGCGGACTGGGATCGCCCGCCGCCCTATATCTCGCCGCGGCCGGCATCGGCACGCTCGGCATCGTCGACTTCGACGTGGTTGACGCGACCAATCTCCAGCGGCAGATCCTCCACAACTCGGAGCGGTTGGGGCGCCGGAAAGTCGATTCGGCCCATCAAACCTTGACGGCCCTCAATCCGGACGTCCACGTCGTTGCGATCGCCGAACAGCTGGCCGCCGACAATGTGCTGGATATCCTCGATGGCTACGACGTGGTCGTTGACGGCGCCGACAACTTCCCGACCCGTTATCTGGTCAACGACGCTTCCTTGCATCTGAGAACACCGGTCGTGCACGGGTCGGTGTTCAGGTTTGAAGGCCAGGCGAGTGTGTTCGCCCCGTATGCGGGCCCCTGCTACCGGTGCCTGTTCCCGGAGCCGCCCCCACCGGAGCTGGCACCGTCGTGTGCCGAGGCGGGAGTGCTGGGTGTGGTGCCCGGCATCATCGGCTCGATCCAGGCGGTCGAGGCCATCAAGCTCCTCCTGGGGATCGGTCGGCCCTTGGTCGGCAAGCTGTTGACCTATGACGCCCTCGACCAGGACTTCCGAGTCCTCAATGTGCGCCGTGACCCCGAATGCGTTGCATGCTCAGATGAGGAGCGCCTCCCCACCATCGTCGATTACGACCAGTTCTGTGTCCCGGCTGGACGGTGAGCCCTGCCGATCGTTGCTCAGAAGCCGACCACGTTCCGCACGAGGTCGAGCGCCTCGGCCATGAACGAAGCCATCAGGTCGCGTGCCATGGGCAGATCCGGCGAGTACTGACCGGTCAGCGTGGTGACACCAAGCTGACGCAGCTGGTTGATCGCTTTCTGAGCCTCGGCCGACAGATGACCGATATCGGTAAAGCCCTGATGCGAGCCGTCGGGCAACGGCACTCCGTCGGCCTCCAACATCCGTGTGATGAAGAGCGCCATCTGCCAGCGCGGCACCTCCGCGCCTGGTGTGTAGGTGGTCGCCGAGGTGCCCTTGGTGACACCCAATTGGCGGAGCTGATTGATGGCGAGAAGGGCCTCTGCGGTTACTCCTCCCAGGTCACCGAAACCCTGCGGTGCCCCGGTTGGCAACTCATATCCGGAGGCGCTGTGGAGTCGGGTCAGGTAGAGAGCCATCTGCCAGCGAGGCACGGCGGCCGTCGGGCAGTAGAGATCGACCTCACACCCCTTGGTGATCCCGGCCTGATAGATCGTCACGATGTCTTGCTCGTAGATTGATCCGTCATCGTCCTTGAAGGGCGGCAGGAACGACATCTCGATGGCGACGTCGAAATACGAAGAGCGCAATCCGAGCGTGCTCTTCACGGACCGGCCGGATCGGGTGAGCGTGACCTGGCTCCCGTTGAGGAGACCGGTAATGGTCACCTGGGCAGCGCTGCCCGATTCGTTGCGCGAGGTGACAGTCATCGACGACACGGAACTCAAGCCGAAGGCGGCGGCGATGTCGGTCCCGGTCAGGTCCTTGGTCCATGCCGCGTAGGGATTGGACGGATCCTTCGACCACGGGTCCGGCACACTGACCAGGTAAGGAATCAGGGATGCGTGACCCAAGCCGGAGACGTTGCTCTCGGTCGCACCACCGGACGATGAGGAGTAATAGGCGGTGATGACGGTCTGCTCCGGCGCGGCTGGATGGGTGACCACCAGGCCGGCGGTGGCGGCAACAGCCTCCACCCACCGATTGCCGTCCACCCCGGATTCCTTCGACCAGCCGACATAGTTCTGGTCGACCACGGTGCTGAACAGCTGACACCAACATTGCCCTTGGCGGCCGGAGACGAACCCCGCCTCAGGCCCCCACCGCAAGGCCTGCCGAACCCCATAGGTTCGGGCGGCGATAGCCTGGGCCTTGAGAGCCTCCATCGACCACGATGACGGTACCTCGCCAATTCCGTAGACATAGTCCTCGAGGCCCATTTCCAGTATCACATGAAAGGCTGCCGGACCGTTGGGTCGGATGCGAAGGGTACCCCGAGCGTAGGTCCGGCCCGTGTCGGGGAAGAACACCCGGGTGTTGGGCTGATCCAACCACGTGATGCTGGCCCGGCAGGTACCCGGATTACCAACGGCCAGTCCCCCCTTGAAGAACTGGCAAACACCGCCGCCGAGGGCTCGAAGCTCCCAGTTCTCCCCCGGCCCGGCATACTGAGTCCCGTTCAGGGGTGGTGCGCACTCCCCTTCGCCGTCACCCGACTTGCAGAGGCCGGCCTGACCGCCCTGGACCTGAAACCGAAGCGACGTCTGATTCTGGGCAAGTCCGATCCACAGCGGATCCGGGTCGGCGAGCATGAAGCTCTGGGCGCCGACGGCCTGTGACAGGGGCTTCACGGTTGTTCCTGAGTAGTAGTACGTGAGGATCTGTTCGGCGGTCATCCCGGCCGACGCCATCGCCTGGGCGCCATACTGGCTCATCCCGACGCCGTGACCCCAGCCACTCCCTTCGAAACGAAAGAGGAGACCCGGGCCGGCCAGGGCCGAGGACCCCGGCGGAAGGAGGGTGAGCACCAGCGAGGCGACGATGGAAACTGCGACGCGTCTCATCCGGAAGCTCCTTGGGCGGTTTGGATGCTGGTCAACGATCTAGCCAGGAAAGAGGCCATCTGGTCCCGTGGCAATTCGAGGGACGGATGGTACTCGATGTCCTGAATTGTTATGTTCATCTGGCGCAACTGGTTGACGGCCGTCTGCTGCTCGACACTCAAGCCGGCGATATCGACGAACCCCTGATCGAGCCCATCCGGGAGCACCACACCGACCTCGCCCAGCAATCTGGTCAAGAAGAGCGCCATTTGCCAGCGGGTCACGGTACCGGCCGGGTCGAAGCTGGTGGCAGTCTTCCCGCGCGTGATCCCCAACTGGGCCAGCTGATTGATGGCCGTCTGCTGCTCGAGCGACAGATCGCCGATATCCAGAAAACCGCGGTCCGTGCCGTCCGGAAGCATGAAGCCGGCTGCGGTGTGGAGCCGGGTCAAGAAGAGGGCCATCTGCCAGCGGCTCACGGTGCCCGACGGGCAGTACAGATCGGGTGCGCAGCCCTTGGTGATACCCGCTTCGAAGATGCGCACGATATCCGGCTCGTGCCCGGATCCTTCGTCGTCGCCAAATGGTGGGGTATAACCGAGCTGAAAATCGAATATCGCAGGCCGCGGCACCAGCGCGCCGGAGAGCGGGCGGGCACTCACCGTCACCCGGTAGCGGCCGATGGGAAGCGGAGTACCCGCCAGGGTGCCGTCCCAGCTGATGTCGCCTGCGGAGCCGGAACCCGTCGCACGGAGGACCTCACCGCCCGATGGGTCGCCGATGGTGAGCGTCCAGTCCATCGGCTCGGTAAAGGAAAACCGGAAAGCGGCAGGCTGGTAGCCGATCGATGGATGACCGCTGATGGGGTCCCGGTCCGGCCAGCCGCCGTATATCTTCGGACCACCCTCGGCGGCGATCCCGGTCCTGAACCAGTCGAGCAGCGCGTAGCAGGCACCCCCCGGGCAACTGGTCACGGAGGCGTCTCGATGGCCTGCCACCGTCGGGAGCTGGACGATCGTATCTTCCGGGTACTTGGTCGATCCGAGCGACTCGACGGTGACGGTGCCCAGGGGATCGACATGGTGCACATCGAGTTTCCAGGCCGCCAGGCGGCGGAAAGCGACCTGGGCGGCGTCGGTCGGAGCCAATGCTGTGTGGTCGCCGATGAAGGCGATGCCGGTGGAGTAACTGTTGAATCCGCCGGTGTGCGCCCCGACCACAGCCCTCTCGATCCCGCCGCCCCGGCCCTCGTAGATGGTGCCGTACTTGTCGACGAGGAAGTTGTATCCGATGTCCGACCATTGGCGCACGTTGACGTGGTAGCTACAGATGGCGTAAACGAGATCCTTGCCATCGTTGGGCCCGTAACCGTTGGGGTTGCTTCCGTGGTCGGTGTGGTGGATGAACAGCAATTGAACCCGGTCGGCGTAGTCGCGCTCTGGTTCCAGACCGGCGAGGCAGGTGTCGCCTCCCCATTCTTCTCTCGACACCATGCCCGGTTGGTCGGGCTGGGCGACGGCGGGTGATCGGCGACCGATGGCAATCCGGCTGAAGAACAACTTCACTTTCTCCCACGGGCTGAGGTTGCGCCCGGCCGTCTCGACATATTCGGCGTGCAGGTCGGTCCCCGGGCCGTCGACTTTGTACTGGATGAAGCGGGACTCACCCACCCAGACCGGGTCTGTGCCGTCTCGTGCGGATGCGTCCTCACGGCCGCCCGGATCGGGTCCATGATCGGGGTCTCGGTGAAGTTCGGCCCACGGTCCCCAATCAATCCCGTTGTCACTCGCACGGATCCAGGCGCCGTCGGGAGCACCGATACCTCCCCACGACAGACCGGCAGCGGTGGCGTCTACCTCAAGGGGAGGGCTCACCCAGGTGTCCGAGCCGGCCGGCGCCTGGAGGGGCGACGACCCGGCCTCGGCAGGCGGGGGGACGTTGACCAAGGACACGCTGGGCGCAACCAGGAACACAACCGCCAGGGCCGGCCCGGCCACCAGCCGCCAAGAAATACGCATCGCTCGTCACCTCCTCGCGGCTACGCCCGGCCGGGGGTAAACCCCGGGCCGACCGCTCCCAATCATCGGCAGCCGGGTCGAGTCCTTGACCCGTTCCAGAGACTCTAGAGAAGATCCTCAACCAATCCGGGCATCCGGGGGCCGATCGGTGCGGCCGCTCCACCGGCCAGCAACAACCCGCCCGCAAACCACCAGGTGGGCTCGAACAGAATCGTCTGGGTCATGAAAGGGAGAAGCGAGACGAAGAGAGCAGCACGGCCGGACACGCCGCCCCCCCTGGCAAGCAGCAGCACGAGCAGCACCAGGAAAGCGCTCGTCCCGACCACACCGGTCTCCGCCAGTAGTTCGAGCACGAGGTTGTGCGGCTCCTGGCCGATGCTGTTCGTCTGCCATCCGACACTCAAACCCACGCCGGTCCACGGCTGCTCCCGAAACATGGTCAAGTACTCGGGCCACACATCGGCCCGTTCCTCTGAAACATCGAAGGCATCCGCAAACCTCTCGCTGGGTTCGAAGAGCCCCGTGATCGAGGCGAGCAGATCCAATCCCTGGCTGAACCGAAAGGAAAACTGAAGATCGAGGTCGCCGCCCCGATCGGGCACGTCGACCAGCCAAACGGCGGCCAGCATGAGCGTCGCCGCCACCACTCCGGCCCCCAACCGTCTGCCGATGAGCCCGGGGCTGATCCGCCCGTGCCGAACCAGCAGCCACGAGGTGACCCCCATGGCTACCGGCAATACCAGCCAACCGGTGCGGCTGAAGGCCATCACGACGGTGAAAGCCAGGCCGCCCATCACCGCCCCGTCGAGCCACCATCGGCCGCTCACCGGCTTTCGTGCCCCCGCCACCAGGGCGAGAACGGCCCACAGGTTCGCCCAGGCGGCACCGTAGCCCGGATCTTGATGCCAGTTGCTGAGGGCAACGAAGCCGCTCTTCAGGTAAGCCGGCTTGGCGATGCGGAAGACCCCCGGCAGATCATTGACCACATCGAGCGTCTGCGACCCCAGACCACCGACCAGCACCAACGAGGCGGCCAGGCCGGTGAGCGCCATGGCCGCACCCGACCAGAAGACCACCCGGAGGGTTCGCTCGATCATGCCGGGCGGACGGAGGCTCCGTTCGGTCACCAGCAGGATGAGAACGCCAACCACCAATGCCAAGAAGAGTCGGGCAAACCGGTCGAAGTAGGCGGGGGTCGGCCAGCCGATGAGCACCATCGCCAAGAACGCGCCTGATGCGATGGTGGCTGCGCCATGCCATGGCCAGGTCCGGGCCCGCCCACCGGCACCCAGGTCCATCATCACCAGGACGATCAACGCCACGAGAAATGGTTTCCACGAGATCCACGCCGAAAGGAACACCGTATGGATGGGTAGCACCGCCACCATCGTCACGAACAGCCCGAGTCGCCACCGCGACAACTCCGCAGCCCGTCGGGGAGTACGGTCACTCCGGGACGACTCCCCGCCCGGCTCGGTACCGCGGTCCACCGGTCGTCACCCGGAGCCCGACCCCGAAGGGCCGTTGGTGGACGTGGAGCCTGGGTTGGGGTGCGGCACGGCTGCAGGTTAGCCCCCTCCACCCGGCTTGCCGGGCGGCAGTATCCTCCTGTTCGTGCCCGACCAACCGCCGCTCAGTGTTCTGCTCCCCGTCCTGAACGAAGCGGATGCCATCGACGGTTGCCTTGCCTCACTCGCCGATCAGGACTACCCGGGCCGGTGGTCGTTGGTGGTGGCGGACGGCGGATCGACCGATGGAACCCGCCGGCGACTGGAGGCCTGGCGGAGCCGGTTGCCGGAACTGATCGTGATGGACAACCCCCTTCGCCTCCAGTCACATGGCCTGAATCGGGCCGCCGAAGCTGCCCGCGGCGAGATCCTGGTCCGCGTCGACGCCCACACGACCTACCACCCTGACTATCTCAGCCGGTCGGTAGAGGGGTTGCTGTCGACCGGGGCAGTGGCGGTGGGTGGTGCACTGCGGCCCGAAGGCACCACGGGCTTCGGGAGGGCGGTGGCGGCTGCCATGGGCTCTCCTCTAGCGATCGGCCCCGGAACATTCCACCACACGGGCCGGCGCCGGGAAGCAGACACCGTGTATCTGGGCACCTTCCGAAAGGACGACTTCATGGCGATCGGCGGTTATCGAGCCTTCCCGTCCGGGGTGGCTGAGGATGCCGATCTCTTCTTCCGATGGCGACGGGCGCATCGCACCGTGCTTTTCGATCCCGATCTCCATTCCGTGTACCGGCCCCGGGAAACGGCCCGAACTCTGGCCCGCCAGTTTTGGCGTTACGGGCTGGGAAAGGCCGACATGCTGTACGTGAACGGCCGCTGGCCGTCCTGGCGGCCCCTGGCGCCGTTGGCCCTCGTGACCGGTTTGCTGGTCACCGCCGGCCTGGCCGTCGCCGGCCGGTTCAAGAGTTGGTTCTGGCTGCTGCTGGGCGCCTGGCTGGTCGCCATCTTCTCCGAAGGTGTCCGGATCGCCAGATCCCCGCTCGCGCTGACACGCACCGTCTTGGCCATAGCGATCATGCACCTGGCCTACGGCGCCGGCCTGCTGGCCGGGTTGCTGAGGAGCCCGGGCCGGGTCCGCAGGGCCGTGGTGCACCTCCCTCCTGAAGCGTGAGTACTGCACCGGGCCGGCCGAGAACCGCTGGGTTGTTTTTCGCATCTCGTCGACTCCTCGTTGGCTGGAGCGGACCCTCGGCCCCCTCCGCGCCTTCGGCGGTACGCCCCCTTAGTGCTCACCTCGTTCGCCGGGGCCGGGTTGAGACCTCATTCCCCGGCGTGGGGGGTGTGATACCACCGTTTCGAGAACCGGCCCAGGATCCGGGCAGGTAGCCACAGGATGCCGAACACCGTCATGAGCGGGTATCGCCATAGATACCGTCCGGGAACCCGGTCCCGAACCAGGAACGGGAAGGGGGCCAGCAGTTGCCAGGCGGCCGCCGCCGCCCACACCCACCACGCCAGGAGATACCGGGAGGGGTATGTAGCGGCCACCACCGCCAGCACTGCGGTGAGCAGCGCCACGAAACTGCGGCTCGGTTGCACCAGCCGCAGCGCCAGATCCGCCGGAGCCATCGACCGGGTCGAGAGCGCGGTTCGCAACAGCGCCGGGGCCCATCGCCGGCCCACCCGTTGCTTGCCGCCCGCCCAGCGGGCTCGTTGGTGCAGCGCTACTCCCAGCGAGTCCGGCTTCTCATCCCGTATGTGCACGTCGTGGAGCCACACGACCGGAATGCCCGCCAGCAGCAATCGGGCCGTCAGGTCCTGGTCTTCTGTGATCGATCCTTGGAAACCGCCGGCCTCCTGTAGTGCGGCACCGGTCAGACACATGCCGGTGCCCCCCAGATCGGCGGTCCAGCCCAGATTGCATCTGGCGAGTTGCACCATCCGGTTGGACGCCCAGTAGCTGAGCGCTCCGGCGGTCGCCAGCATGGAACTGTCAGGATTGGCGACATCGAGGTAAGCCTGCAGGACCCGACCGCCCGCCTCGAGCTCGGCGGCGAAGCGGGTCAGCAGCACATCCGGTACCCGGTTATCGGCGTCCAGGACCACCAGCGCCTCTTCTGGTTCCAGCGGGTGTCGCCCCAGATGCCAGGCGATGGCTTCCCCTTTCCCTTCCGGTCCTTCCGTCCGCACGTCGACTTGCGCCCGGACGGCGGCAATGTCCACCGTCCGGTCCGTACACCGGTCGGCGATCACCCACACCGTGATCAGGTCGGCGGGGTAATCCTGGACCGCCAGGTCGTCGAGCAGGTTTCCGAGAATATGCCCTTCGTTGTGGGCCGGAATCACCACCCGCATGCGGCGCCGGCCTGCTCCGGGCGGGGCGGGCAGCCGGTTGGGCCAACCCGCCAGCGCGATCAACAGGTTGTAGCCGACCAGCGTCAACAAGCCGACTTCGGCAGCAAGAGCGAGAACCCGTAACATGGTCCGGCTGGAGGGTAGACGCATGAGAGAAAGACCCGTGTGCACCAGGACGGTGAGTCCGCGGCCCGTGACCCGCGCCGGGTCGGCCACCGCCGGGTGCGCATCACCATGACCGGGGCTTCCTTTCCTCCGGGGTCGATCGCGGTCGTGTTGGGTACTCGACCCGAGATCATCAAGCTGTCCCACATCATCAACCTGCTCGGACCGGCCGCCTGGGTCATCCATACCGGCCAGCATTACGACCCCAACCTGTCGGCCTCGTTCTTTGCCGAGCTGTCGCTGCCCGAACCGGACCTGTTCCTGGAGGTAGGCGGCCGGGCCCGCGGCCACCAGATCGGTGAGGCGACCTTGCTCCTGGATGCCCATTTCGCCGAGCATCGCCCCCGGGCTGTTGTGGTGCAGGGCGACACCAATGCGGTGGTGGCCGGGGCACTTGCGGCCAACGCCGGGGAGATTCCGCTGGTTCACATCGAGGCCGGCTTGCGCAGCTACGACCGGGCGATGCCGGAAGAGCACAACCGGGTGATTGCCGATCACCTCTCCGATCTGTGTTGTGCCCCCACGGACGTGAACGTCGACAATCTCGCTGCCGAGGGAATCTCCGGCGACCGGGTGGTGCTGACCGGCAACACCGTGGTTGAGGCGGTGCTGGGGCTGCTGCCGGGAGTCGAGCAGCGACAACACCTTCTGGCTCGATTCGACGTGTCGGCCGGCGCCTACATCCTGTCAACTTTCCACCGGCCCGAAAACGTCGACGATCCGGACAAGTTCCGGATGATCCTGGAGGAGTTGGCCGGACTACCCCTTCCGGTGTTACTTCCACTCCACCCTCGTTCGGTACGCAAAGCCGAGCAGTTCGGCTACGGCCACCTCCTCGACCGGCTGCAGGTGATCGCACCGATCGGGTACCGTGACTTCCTCGGGCTGCAAGCCGAGTCGGCGCTGATCATCTCCGACTCGGGGGGCGTGCAAGAGGAGGCCTCCATCGTCAAACGACCCGTCATCGTTGTGCGTAATTCGACCG
Source organism: Acidimicrobiia bacterium (assembly GCA_035282865.1). GTDB lineage: Bacteria > Actinomycetota > Acidimicrobiia > Spongiisociales > UBA4744 > UBA4744. The sequence goes on from DATEVB010000069.1 coordinate 15,674, forward strand.
AGCGGCCGGAGGTGCTCGGCACGTTCGCCGAGCTGGTCCAGCCGGGTCCCGAACTTGGCAGAGCGGCCCGCCACCGTCTCTCCGCCCGGGTGCGTCTCGACGAGACGGCCAGCCCGTACGGTGACGGGACCGCCTCGCGACGATCGATCGATGCCCTGGTGGCGCGGCTGGGTTGATCGGGCGCAGGACCCGCAGTCGGGCGGGACGGCAACCGCGACCGGAGTCCGGTAACCGGTCTACAGTGTCCCCGATGTCTTCCTCTCATATCCCGGGTCGTCGATGGTTCCGCCGCTTGACCGGTGCGGTTGCTCTCGCGGCAGCACTGACGACACTGCCGGGCCCGGCCGGCGCACTAGCAGATCCCTACGGCGAGGATCCGCTGCGCCTCATCCCCTTCGCCGGCACGGTGCAGCGCGTTTACTCGCAGGGTTCCGATGACTGGGAGGTGTGGATCTGCCGCATTCCCGGATCGACGTTGTCTGTGAATGCCTCCCAGGTGGCGGCCAACCTGAACTCCATCGTGACGCCGTACTACCAATGGCTGTCCCGCAACCGTTACCTGCCCGTGTTCCGGGTCGGCGGAGAGGTCACCAGCACCGATCCGATCCCCACCGGCGCGGCCAGCGGCGAGAGCTTCCAGATGCCGGGTTGCGAGGAGGCGGTCTCGATTGCCAGCCCGGGGACCAATCAGGGAGCTCTGATCGTGGTAGCGGCGGAGTTCAGCGACGGGTACGCCACCGCCGGTGCGGTCTGCCCGGAGGTCCCGTTCACGGGATGCCTTCCGACTTACCCGGCCAACTTCCGCAGAGCAGTGGTCGGAGGGGGAGCGGTCACCTCGTTGGGCCCCGGCCTCGAACCGCAGTGGAGCGTGGTTGCCCATGAGATCGGCCATGCCCTCAACTGGCCCCACTCGTACGGTGGTTTGACGACCATCCCCAACACGACCGAAACGAATACCTACGACAATCCTATGGACGTGATGAGTGGCGGCGCTCGCAGCGGGATTCCGGTCGGTGCGATCGCCTACCACCGTTACGCGGCCGGGTGGATCGACCCGGCGGAAGTTGCCACCCACCGGTCGGGGATCGGCACCTACCGGTTGGCGTCCAACGGCGCCCCGGGCACACAGATGCTGGTCCTGCCGCTCACGGAAGAGGGTCACTACTACCTCCTCGACGCTCGCCGCCGCTCGTCATACGACTCGCGACTGCCGCAGGCGGGAGTCGAGGTGTACGAGGTGGACCAACGCGCCGGCGCCTGCCAGAAGCCGGCCGCCTGGCCGTCGACGTGGCCGTGTTTTGCCACGCTGGTCAGGGTGACCCAACGGCCGGCGGTTGCCGACCCGACCAGCACCGCCCACGTGCTGGGGATCGACGAAGAGCTCATCTTCGGACCGTTCACCGTGCGGGTACAGACGGCCGATGAGGAGTCTTTCACGGTGCGGGTGAGTGACGAGCGGGTCGGCGCCCGTTTCATCGACGACGACGGCAACCCTCATGAACCGGATATCGAAGCCATCGCCGCCCTCGGCATCACCAAAGGCTGCAACCCGCCCCTCAACGATCGTTTCTGCCCGGCCCAGACGGTCACCAGGGCCGAGATGGCCGCCTTCCTGATACGGGCCGTCGGTGAAGAAGCCAACCTGCCCGCTTTCCAGGGGTATTTCTCCGATGTGCCTTCCGGTCAGTGGTTCACCCCCTATGTCGAGCGCCTCTCCCAACTCGGCATCACCCAGGGGACGGCGCCGGGACGGTTTTCGCCGGGAGTGCCGGTCACCAGGGCCGAGATGGCCGTCTTCCTGATTCGCGCCTTCGACGACCCGGGCAGTCTGGGCACACCCGCCGGCTTGTTTGCCGACGTCCCCATCGACGCCTGGTACGCCGCCCACACCGAGGTGATCTACGCGCTGGGGATCACACTCGGCTGTTCCACCGACCCGCTCAGCTACTGCCCGCTCAACCCGGTGCGCCGCGACGAGATGGCCTCGTTCATCGCCCGAGCCCAACGGGGCGGGCTGTAAGACGGGACCGGCCCGATCACTCGTCGGTTATCTCCGACAGGGCGGACTCCAGTTTGCGTCGAGCTCTCATGACGGCGATGCGGATCGAGCCTTCCGACAGGCGCAGACGCCCGGCCATGTCGGCGTAGCGGAGGCCGATCACATCCCGCATCCACAACAATCCCCGGTCGCGGGTCCCCAGCTCCAGAAACGCCCGCCGAACCTCGTCGTGGTCGTCGCGGACGATGAGACCCTCATCGGGAAGGTCGAACGAGACGTCGGGGCCCTGGTCGGGTCTGGGCCGGTGTTTATGACGGAGATGATCGTTGAACTTGCTGCGGGCTATCTTCCAGAACCAGGCCTCGAAAGTGACCGGGTCGCGCAGGCGGGGCAGGTACTTGACCACGGCCTCACAGGTATCCGCCGCAAGGTCCTCGGCGTCGGCCTTGCCAAGCCCAAGGCCCCGATAGAAGCCAACCAGCCTGGGGATACCTGCTGCCAGGATGGCCTGCAAGGCTCCCGAATCACGGTCCTTGGCGGCTTCAACGAAGGCCGGCGGGGGTGGCCAAACCCGCCAACTGTCATGGTACGCCTCGAGCATGTCCCATTGACGGTACTCGCCGGACGACCGATTTGGGAAGTCCGTCAAGGTTGGGGAGGCAGGATGATGATCGGGCCCGGGACCGTTGTGGTGGTCGACCCGCCCGGAACCGTGGTCGTGGTCGACTCATCCGGAACCGTGGTGGTGGTCGACTCATCCGGAACCGTTGTGGTGGTCGACTCATCCGGAACCGTGGTCGTGGTCGACTCATCCGGAACCGTTGTGGTGGTCGACCCATCCGGAACCGTTGTGGTGGTCGACCCATCCGGAACCGTGGTGGTGGTCGACCCATCCGGAACCGTGGTCGTAGTCGACCCCTCCTCCTGTGCTATATCCATGGCCGCTTTCGCTTTGACCGATTCGGCCGCCGCCACCACCTCGGAAGCCGCCGCCCGCAAGGTCACCGCAGCCTCATCTGCTGCGACGGCGTCCTTGGGATTCCTGGCGTCCCGAACGGTCTGCAGGAGATACTCGGTGGCCAGCCGGAGCGAGTTGGAGGCATCGGGAGCCTCGGCGGCCACAACCGCCGGCTCGATAGCAGGGTCTGGAGTATCAGCACCGGGCTCCGTGGTCGGTGGAGCGACGGCAACCGACGGTACGGTCACCGATGTCTCGACGCTTGTCTCTGGTACCGCCGGCGTCCAGTCCTCAACCCCGGCGTCCCGCCCGATGGCCAACAGCGCCTCTTCGATTGGGCGAATCGCCTCCAGGTCGCGACCAAGGTCGAGTAGGGCGATAGCCTCGACCAATCGTTCCTCGCCCGGGTCGGTATTGACTCCCACCAAGGCGGCGACCCACTCGTAGGCCCGATCCACCGGGTACAGCACCTGACCGGGAAGCGCCGGATCCGAGATGGCGCCCAGCCCGATGACGCCCCCGAACAGCGAGGCGACCGAGGTGGCGGCTATGACCGCCCACCGGCGCTGGGCTACGGGACGTACGCGCAGCATCGCCGCCGCCGCCATCTGTTCGGCGCGGCTGCGGCCCACCTGGTCCTCGTAGTAGCAGGCCAGGCGCCGCAGGCGGTCTCGTGGAGTTAGGGACATCGTGAACGGCTTTCGTCTACACGGTAAGACGAAACCGGGGCGGCTTCGTTACACGACCGCGGCTCGAACTTCGGCGCCCATCATCGACGCCGGGGGCGTTG
>DATEVB010000070.1:0-3094 GCA_035282865.1 Acidimicrobiia bacterium
TGTACTCCGCGGGGAGGTTGTCCTTGAGGGTGCTGGTGGGGGTTGCCCAGCCGAGCGATCCGTGGGATCGGTGGTGATTGTAGAAGTGGATGAACCCGGGGTAAGCGTTGGTGCGTTGGGTTTCTGAGGTCCAGGGGCGAATGTAGGCCCATTCCTCCAACAGGATCCGGTGGAACCGTTCGACCTTGCCGTTGGTTTGGGGTCGGCGAGGTCGGGTCTTTTTGACCGTGGTGCCGGTCGCTTGGCAGGCACGATGCCACAGGCCGGACCGGTAACAGGCACCGTTGTCCGTGAGGACTCGTTGTGGGGTGATCCCGATCGAGGAGTACCAGGTGGCGGCGCGAGTCCAGAACCCGGCTGCGGTGGCGGCTTGCTCGTCGCCCAGGATCTCGGAGTACACGATGCGGGTCCGGTCATCGATGGCGGTGTGGAGGTAGCGGTAGCCGGCGTGGCGGTTCCTGGCATGTTCTCCTTCATAGCCTCGCCCTCGGCTGCGCCAGCCGCCCCCCTCAGGGATCCCAGCAAGTTTCTTGACGTCAACGTGGATCAGTTCCCCGGGGAGATCCCGCTGATACCGCTGCGGTGTCGAGGTGTTGGTGGTCCGGTCCCCCCGATCGAGACGACCCAAACCCGCCCGGGTGAGGATCTGCTGAACGGTAGAAGCGGCCAACCCGACCTCGAACCCGATATGGTCCGCACCCCAACGCCGTTTCCGGCGCAGGTAGATCACCCGACGTCGCAGCGGCCGCGGTGTCCGGTTGGGTGACCGGTGCGGCCGCGACGACCGATCCTCAAGCCCCGATTCGCCCTCCGCCAGAAACCGGTCTCGCCACTTCCGCACCGTCTTAGCGTCGACCTGGAACCGCTCGGCGGTCGCTTCGATCGTCCAACCGCGCTCAACGACACAACCGACCATGCGACGTCGACCCTCCGGCGTGAACGGCGCATTCGGGTGCTGGGATCTAGCGTGGGACATGAGCCCTCCTTGTGAGACGTGAGTCTTTGTCAACCCACAGTCTCGCTCGGAGGGCTCCACCCGTCACACCATCCCCCCAGGGACAACCTCCCCGGTTATCACAACTAGGACTCAACCGTTACCCGGTTGCCCGGGCTCTCGACTTCGCACTCGACAACATCCCCGGATTGGACAAAGCGCGGCGGCGTGCCGGTGAGCAGAACGTCGCTCGACTCCAAGGTCATTCCTTTGGAGAGGTAGTGGATCAGATAGGCAACGGAGAAAATCGTCTCGCTGGTACACGAGTCCTGTCGGGTCTCTCCGTTGACCCGACCGCAGCCCGAGGGATTGGGGGTCACCTATGGCGTCCGCCGAGGTTATCCAAGGACCGATCGGACAGAACGTATCGAAGCTCTTCGATCTCGAGAACTGGCGATCAGCCCGTTGCGCATCCCGGGCCGATACGTCATTCGCGACGGTGTAGCCGAACACCCGGTCGAGTGCCCCCGACTCGGCAACATTGCGTGTCGAGCGACACACCACGAGGGCCGACTCTGCTTCGTAGTCAACCTGATTCGTCAGGCGCGCATCTACCACGATGTCGCCACGAGGACCTCTCAAAGAGTTAGGGAACTTAGCAAGAGAATCGGGTTCTTCGGAGCTCGACATTCTGCTCACGGGTGTGGTCGAGGTAGTTGAGGGCGATCGCCAGAACCTTCCCCGGCGCCACAATCGGAACCAGGAACTCGGGATCCATGACACCATCTTTGATGTCGCCGATGTCGATCTCGGCCAGGCGATCGGCGACTGCCACGAGCTGCGGAGTGGTCTCCACGGTCAAGCCGACTGAATCCATTGCAACCCAGGAATTGTCGATTCCCTGGATTGCGAAATATGACCCTGCGAGTCCGCTGATTCTGGCAGGCCTCATTGTCGAATACCTCCCGGTTTGAAACGAGTGAAAGGACCTCTCCTAGACGATATGGCTGAGACTGAGTCGAGCGGGATCCGCTCCTTCTTGTTGGCTGGGGAACGAGCCTACAGCACGATTGGATGGCGATTCAGTTGCCGGTCAGCACCACGATTGCCGATCCGGCCAGCATCGCCGCACCCCCGCCAAGCAGCAACAGGTTGATCCGTTCCAGCGGCTCGTGGAACATCACGGGAACCAGCGCCACCACCACGATGGTGGCAAGTTGCTGAACGGTAAGGGCGATCGCCACCGTCGTTAGGTCAAACGAGATCCATTGGGCTCCCATGGCGGTCGCCCCCGTGAGCCCGCCCAACGCCATCCACTCAAGAGCCTGTCGAGGCGCCGGCGCCCGGTGCCATGCCCCCGCCAGGGTCAGTCCGATGGCGTGAATGACGAGGGCACATCCCAGGCCGATGGTGAGCCCCAGCAACGGCGCGTCGAGACCCTTAAGACCGAGCCGGATCAATTGAGGGCTAATACCCCAAAGCACGGCCACCAGCAACGCCAACCACGGCTTGCCCCGACCGCGTGTCGCGGTTGATCCCGAGCTGAATGAAACCATCGCCACCCCGCCGACCGTCAACAGCACCCCGGCGAAGGTGATCAACGTGAGCGATTCACCGAGCACCGGCACTGCAAGCAGAGCCCCGACCAACGGAGCGGCGGCAATGAGGACCCCGGTCCGAGCCACCCCGACCCGTTGTTGGCTGAGCGCGACGAGGGTCCAGCCCGCAACAAAGTGGATGGCCGTGGCGGCAGTGAAATACAACCATGAAGCCACCGGCGCTCTGGCCAGAAGAGCGAATTCTCCCGTGATAAGAGCCCGAACGATCAGGATCGTCTCAACCGCGACGAGCATCCCGAACGCGGTCCGATAAGCGTCCACCAGTTGATTCGATTTACGATTCATCGCTTGCGTGAAGCCGAAGGCAACAGCCGCCACCAGGGCCCAGGCAACCCCGCTCACCAGGCCAGTGCTCCAATGCGAGTGTCCGAATCTCGCCTGCCAAACACGGTCCATCCGCGCCGGGGCAAACAGGCAGATTCGGCTCCTCGACCAAGAGGCGCAGCCTGATCAAAGCGGAGGCGCCTGAAGCCCACGTATACGGGCATGTAGCTCAATTGCTTTCTTCCTACGTTGAGGATTGACGGCCGAGGACGCCGTC
>DATEVB010000071.1:0-19728 GCA_035282865.1 Acidimicrobiia bacterium
GATCAAGGGTAGCTTGATCGAGTGGGGTTCCACCCGCCGTGAAGAGAACCTTGTGGCTTTCCCCCACGGACTCGAGCGCATCGGCCAGCGGTTCGGCCATGAGCACCATCCCCGCCCCGCCCCCAAAGGGGGCATCGTCGACTTGCCGGTAGGCACCCTGACCGAAACTGCGCAAATCCACCAACACGATTTCCACCAGGCCGGCTTCCCGGGCGCGCCCCACCACACTGACGGTCAGCGGCGTAGCGAAGAATTCTGGGAAGAGCGTAACGATCGAGATCTTCATATCGGAAAGAACCTGTGATGGCTGGGTATAGGGTATCCTCGCTGGCGGAGGAACAGTGGGAGACAACGACTTCATCGCCGGCGATCCATGGGGATTGCCTATCGAGGATTCTGAGGATGTCGAGATCGAGGTGGCACGCCCCGATGATGAAGAAGGGGCGCCACAGCCACAAAGCGATCTCGAAGCCGGCCCCGACGACGAAGAGGAGCCGGTTTTCTCTGCCGAAGGCGAGACCGACTTCGAAGGCCAGGGCAGTCACCCTGCCGGGCCGGCCCCGGACGAACCAACCGGTGTCGAGGAACCCGAGGCCGGGTCCGATGTCCGGTGGTCATCCGAAGAACCCGAACCCGTTGCCTCGGGTTACGAGGTAGCAGCTGAAGAAAACCCCGACCTGGACGAAGAAGAAGAGGGCAAAGAAGAGGAATACACCTTCAGGGCCCCCTCGCGCACTCCGCTCTCCCAGATGATTGCCGCCGCCCAGATCGTGGTGAACTCCGTACAGGAGGAACAGCCCGACGGGGCCCAGCAAGCCGACGAGGCCGACGATTCCGAACCCGACGATGCCGACCGTATGGTCGCCGATGAGGTGGCCGACCGGGGAGAACCTCCGACCACCGAGATCGACGAACCGTCAACACCGGTGTCCGCCCACATCCCTGACGATACGCCGGTCGGTGATGATGACCTGCCCAGCGAACCACCGTCGTGGATGATCGTCGACGGGGGAACCGACCAAGAGCAAGCCGGGCCGTACCCTGCCGGAGATACCGCCGAACCGGCCGAGGTCTACGGGGCGGTTGATGATCAAACCTTCACGCCCGACGACATCGAAGCTTCGATGGCGGGGCTGGCTACACCGGAACCTCCAGAGGCCCCCTTCGCCGAAGACCGGTTTGAGATGGCGGGTGAGGAAGAGCCGGAGACCAACCACGAATTCGGGGGCGTGGACATGAATTCGTCCCCCGCCGTGTACAGCGAGTTGCACAACCTGGCGGATCAAGACGAGCAGGCGGAGGCGCTGCTCCAAGAGGCTGCCGCCGCGTTCGGTCAGTCCGACGAGTCGGTTGAATCCGTTGCCGAAGAACTCCTTCCGACCCCGGAGGATATCGACCGCTTCGCCGATGCGCTCGCCGCCGAACTCGGAACCGACGAAACCACCATCGAACCAGTCGACGACGCACTCTCCACCGTGGACTACGAAGGCTTCATGGATGCGGATGCCGCGGCGCATCTCAGCGAGGGTGAGCTGAGTGAGGCCCTTGCCGGTCTGGCCGAAGCCTCGACCCACGGAGCCGAAAGCGCGGACGAGGACGGCGAGGAGGGAATCGCGCCGGCCGACTGGTGGGGTGGAGGACCCGAACCGGTAGTCGGGGTCGTCCCCATCGAAGAATTGTCGGACCAGGAAACAGTCCCATTTGACGAGATCGCAGAGTCCGTCGACCAGGTCGCCGAGGAGCCGGACATCCTCACCGTGGAACCGGCCGAAGATGATCGGACGGAAGAGAGCGAAGAGTCGCCGGAGGCGGGCGCCGGAACCGAGCCTGCGGAACAACCAGCGGTCGTGATCGATTCTACGGTCGCATGGGGCACCGGCTACCGCCAGGCTCACGAGGGGTGGGTCGAGGACGACGAGGGTCGTTCAAACTGGCGGCCCATCGTGACAAGCGGGGAATCGGTGGCCGGTTGGGATATCGACATCTACCTGGGCCTGGTGTCGGGCGATGTGACGATCGATCCGGGGTCGGCCCAGACGGTCGCCCGGGAAGTGGGTACGGCCCGCGAGTCGGCGGTGCGCCGCATGCTCGACGAGGCGCTGGCGCGGGGTGCGCATGCGGTGGTTGGCGTGACATTCTCCATCCAGGACATCGCCGGGACGGTGCTGGTCACCGCCTCAGGTGTGGCGGTGACGCTCAGAACCCCTGCCTGATCAGTCATCAGTCACCAGCCGCAACCGGCTTCTGGCTGGAAGGGCGGCCCAAGGCCGACCGACCGACAACCGACCAGCGTGGCCTGGTCACCCGGGTTCGAGTTCGCGCCTCTGACGGACCGTCTCAACCAGCTCAAAGTCGCCGGACACCGACTTGAAAGAAATCCTGATGGCGGGTTTGTCACCAACATCGACAGGGGATGGGTTCGAGGGAAGCCGCAGATTTCCAGTGAGGGTCTGCAAATCGACATCGACGCGTTGCCCCCGGGCCATTCCCACGCGCAAGTCGCCCGACACCGTCTTGCCGCGAAGATCACCTCCGCAGAATTCATCGATGTGTACGTCGCCCGATGCCGACTTGGCGGCCAGGTCGCCCTTGGCAAGCCCAACAACGACTTCACCGGACGCAGTCGAACAGGTTGCATCACCGGCGATGACGCCGACCGTCACATCTCCCGACGCCGACGTGGCACGGAGCCTTCCAGCTACCTCGTCGATCTCCACGTCGCCCGACGCGCTCTTGACGTTGACATCACCACCGATCCGGCGGGCCCGAACATCTCCGGAAGCCACGCTCACCTGAAGATCGGTAACGTCGACTTCGATGGTCAGGTCCGTCGAGGCCAGAGAAGCCTCCAGATCGATGCCGGCCGGGGCACGGACGGTCATGTCGAACGCACCTGCCGACCAGCGGCCGGTCTCTTGACGGATCACAACCTTATCGCCGATCTGCTCGACGATCACCATCTCGGGTTTGCTGCCGCGAATGGTGACCTCGATCGTCCCGGGCGCCCCCGGTACAACTCGCACATCTCCTGTAGCCAGCCTCAGCTCGAGTCGCGGGCGTTGGCCAACCGAAAACGCCTCCCTGCGTTCACTCACAACTCCACCGTCCCCGTGACGCGCCGGCCCGGAAGTCGGGCAGATGTCCTGGCCCTGGAGGAAAGCGCCTTGACCACCCAGCCGTTGACCGAGTCACCGGTCAATCCGGCCGCCTCTTCGACGAGTTCCTTGATCCGAGCCGGCAGCCGCAAAGTGAGCCGCGCCTCGTAGCCTTCGGTTGTGATCACCGGCTCGCGGTCAGGAGTTCCGAGTCGCAAGGATGGCTCTCCATCCGACAGAACGACTTCGACCCGCTGGTCGCCAAGTTGTGCTTCGACCTCCTCCGCAGCCTGTTGGGCGAGATCGAGCGCCGCTTGCTGAAGGGCGGGCTCCAGCACCGTCAGGATTGCCCGGGCGGCGTTTTCCACCGCAGGGTCGTTGCCGGCCAGCATCACCTGGTTGGCGACCGCCGCCTCGAGATGGGCCAGCACACCCGTCGTATTCATCTTGACCTCCTGAAACTGACATCGTCATGATGTCACATTGATGTCAGAAAGACAAGACCGGCCACCTATATCAGCTTCCGGTTGTGCGCCCAGATCGTCAGCTCGTACCGGCTGGACAACTGCAGTTTGCGCAGCACATTTGAAACATGCGTCTCTACCGTCTTGACCGAGATGAAAAGCCGCTCGGCGATCTCCCGGTAGGTGTACGCACGGGCCAGATGCTGCAAAACCTCGCGTTCACGTTTGGTCAATTGATCGAGATCCGGATCGACTTCGGAAACGGGAATCGAAGAAAAGGCCTCGAGCACAAACCCGGCCAGCTGTGGCGAAAACACCGCCCGGCCTTCCGCCACTCTGGCGATGGCCGAGACGAGGTCCTCAGCCGAAATGGTCTTCGTGACGTAGCCACGGGCCCCCGCCCTCACGATGGCCACAACGTCCTCCGCCGCGTCGGATGCGGACAATGCCAGAAACTCGATGTCTGGGTTCCGTTCCTTGACCCCCTCGATCACCGCCTTCCCTCCCCCGGCGGGCATATGGACGTCCAGCAGTACTACGTCGGGAGTCCGCTCGTTGATCATCTCGACGGCGGCCTCGACCTGAGAGGCTTCGCCCACTACGTCGACCCGGCCCCCCAGCTCGGCCCGAACCCCCGACCGAAACAGGTCATGGTCGTCGACGATAAACACCCGGACCGTCATCGTTCGAGCACCAGCTCGACCTCTGTTCCTCCCCCGATCGTGGTGCGCACCGAAGCGCGCCCCCCGCTCCGTTCGAGCCTGTTGATGATCGACTCCCGGATCCCCTGCCGGTCCGCCGGTACCCTGCTGTAATCGAAACCCTGCCCGCGATCACGAACGAACACCGTGACGCGATCGGGCACGGCTTCAGCGTACACAGCGACGCGGCCGGCCCCGGAGTGTTTCGCCGCATTGACGACGGCCTCGCGGGCCGCTTGCACGAGGGATTCCGTCGACTCGTCACCCCCGGCGTCTCCAACGGTGACGAGATCGACCACCACCTGGTGAGCGTCCTCCACCTGGGCGCACATCGTGCGCATTTGCTCTCCGAAGGTCCTCCGAGTGCGCCCGGGCTCAGGCCCGTACAGCCAAGCCCGCAGTTCCCGCTCCTGGCGGCGGGCCAGCGAGGCAACTTCCGATTCATTGGCGCTGTTCCGTTGAATCAACGCCAGGGTCTGTAGCACCGAGTCGTGCAGGTGAGCTGCCATCTCGGCTCTCTCTTCGGCTCGCACCCGCTCGGCTTGTTCCCTTGCCAGGGCTGCTTCCGCCTTCCTTCTCGTCCGGTCGGCTTCCCTGAGCACGCCGACCGCCCATCCGGCTACCGCCCCGGCGAACAGGTAGACGAGGACCGCTGCCGAGGAAGCGGTGGGATCGGCGGGGCCGACCAGCCTGGATAGCTGGACTGCTCCCATGGCAACCGCCGCCGCCAACCCCCCCACCATGCCCCGGCCGTAAGCGGCCAGGAACACGGGGGACATCGGGTAGCCCCCGTAGAAGTTTCCGCTCCCGGCCACATCGGGTGCCAACAGGGTCCAGGCTGCGACCGCGGTATCGACAGCCAACAAGGCCCAGGAGCGTATTAGGTGCGGGGACCACACATGAAATGCGATGGTGGCCGTAGCCCAGCCGACGGCCAAGACCATGGTCGCCACCACCACCCCGGGACGAGCCGTCCCGTCTGAGCGGGCGATCGAGATCACCCCGAGGATGACCAACCACGCGGCCGACACCGCCCGGTACCCCACTACGACACGACGCAGGGTTCGATCGGCGTCTGATGTGCCCTCGTCCACCGGATCCATCGCGGCAGGCTACCGGCCGCTGGCGGGCATCAGTTGAGCCTCTCGATGATCATCGCCATTCCCTGACCTCCGCCGACACACATCGTCTCCAGACCAATTGTGCGGTCTCCCGTTTGTAGCCCGTTCAGCAAGGTCGTCATGATGCGAGCGCCGGTCATTCCGAAAGGATGCCCGAGGGCAATCGCTCCCCCGTGTGGATTGAGCTGATTGTCGACATCGATGCCCAACACGTCGACCACCGGCAACACCTGGGCGGCGAACGCCTCATTGAGTTCGACGATGTCCATGTCCCCGATCTTCATACCGGTCATCGCCAGGACGTTGCGGACGGCGTCGATGGGACCAACCCCCATGATCTCCGGCGCAAGCGCCGATACCGAGGAAGCAACGATCCGCGCCAGCGGTCTTATCCCGAGGGCTGCGGCCCGCTCCTCGGCCATTACGATCACCGCCGCGGCGCCGTCGTTGAGAGGGCAGGCGTTCCCGGCAGTTACCACACCGTCCGGTTTGAAGGCGGGCGGCAGGGTCGCCAGCTTTTCGAGCGTGGTTCCGGGTCGTGGCCCGTCGTCGCGGGCCACCACAGTCCCGTCGTCGAGTGGATACGGGACGATCTCTCTCTCGAAAAAACCGTCGGCCTGCGCCCCGACTGCCCGATCCTGGGACAGCTTGGCGAACTCGTCCATCCGCTCCCGGCTCACTCCGAATCTGGCAGCGACGTTTTCGGCTGTCATCCCCATCGGGATGTACACATGGTTGATGAAGTCGTCTCGACTCTCATCCATGAAGCGCGGGTTGAAGTCCTCGGGATCGAACCCCTTGTTCATGGTGCGAGTCACGCTCTCCACCCCGGCTGCCACGAACGCGTCGCCCTCTCCCGCTTTGATGGCATGAAAGGCCATGCGAATGGTTTGCAGTGACGACGCACAAAACCGATTGACTGTTGTCCCGGGAACCGTGTCCGGGAGCCCGGCCAGGAGCGCCGCGTTGCGGCCGACGTTGTAACCCTGCTCATGGTGGGTGAGACCGCATCCCACCATCACGTCGTCGACGGCGCTCGGATCAAGTTGAGGAACCTTGTCGAGCACCGCTTTGATTACGAACCCGGCCATATCGTCGGGGCGCACGTCGATCAGGGAGCCCTTGTACGCTCGCCCGATCGGAGAGCGGCCGGTAGCGACTATGACTGCCTCTGTCACGATTGCCTCCTCGGCATGGCGTCATGGCAAGGCTACCCGTCCCGCTGCGCCGACCCGACCGGAACCAGTCGTTGGAGCAAGGCCGACGCACGTAGACGACCTCACCCGGTACCTCTCGCTGGCCGGGAACCGCCCTACGAGGCTGCGCCCAGCTCCTCTCCGTTGCATTCGGCCGACCATGGCGCCGCCGAGAACGCCGTTGGTCACTTGGAGTGACCGGCCGGGTGAGCACACCCGGGCGGATCAGTCAAGTAGTCGGGTTACCGTTTCGCATCGCGAGTGCCTCGCGCCGCTGCTTGATCAATGCCCGGACCACCTCTCGGAGATCGTTGGGCCGGAAGGGCTTCGTCATGAACACGTCGGCCCCGGCGTTGGCTGCCTTCATCAGGTTCTCATCCCCGACGTGTGCCGTCAGAATCAGCACCGGTATGGCTATGGTCTGGGGGTCTGAGCGAAGCCGCTCGAGGACCTGCCATCCGTCCAGCTTTGGTAGTGCGATGTCGAGGACGATCAACTCGATAGATTCGTCGTGGGCAGCCTCTAGCCCGGAAGACCCGTCGGCCCGGACCAGGGTCTCGAAGCCGAGCGGACGCAGTGTCACTTCCATCAGACGCGAATTGGAGGGCTCGTCTTCAATCAGCAGGATCTTGCCGGGAGTCATGCATACCGCATCGGCAGATGCCGGGCTGAGCTTGAGATCGACTCAGTGGGCCCTTTCGAGAATCTCGTAGACGGTGTTGCGCCGTGCGGGAACCCGCCCGCATGCCCTGATGGCTTGCTCGAACGCGCCGGGTGACGTCTCCTGGCCGTGTGAGGCGCCCGCCGCCCGGGTTATCGTCTCATCCATCAAGGTCCCGCCGAGGTCATTGCACCCGGCGTCGAGCAGCCGTGCTCCCCCTCCCAGGCCCAGCTTCACCCACGATGCCTGGACGTTGGGGATGATGCCATCGAAGGCGATCCGGGAGACGGCATGGACCAGGACGATCTCGTCCCAGGTTGGTCCCGGTCTTGACCTCCCGCGCAGATAGATCGGAGAACCCATGTGCACGAAAGGCAGCGGAACGAACTCTGTGAAACCACCGGTTCGGCGTTGAATGGTGCGAATCACCTCGAGATGGTTGGCCCACGAGGCAGGATCATCGATGTGCCCGAACATGAGCGTTGCGGTTGATCGCAGGCCGATCTCGTGGGCAGAGATCATGACCTCGGCCCACTGGGCGGTCCGAATCTTGTCCGGGCAGAGGTGGGTTCGGATCCGGTCGTCGAGGACCTCGGCGGCGGTCCCGGGTAGACTCCCCAACCCCGATCGGGTGAGCCGGGCTAGAAACTCTGCGACCGGCACTCCGAGGGTCTCCGCCCCCTGCCACACTTCGAGCGGGGTGAACCCGTGGATGTGCATGTCGGGTAGGTCCGCCTTGATGGCCTCGACGACATCCAGGTAGAAAGCACCTGTGAAGTCGGGATGGATCCCGCCTTGCAGGGTTACCTCCGTTGCGCCCCGATCCCACGCCTGGCGGGATCGTTCGACAATCTCCGATATCTCCATCAGATAAGGCTCACCCCGCAGATTGAGGCTACGGGGACCTTTGGAGAATGCGCAGAAACCGCACCGGAAGTAGCACACGTTCGTGTAGTTGATGTTGCGATTGATGACATAGGTGACGGTGTCCCCAACCGCCCGGCGCCGTAACTGGTCTGCCGTCCAGGCGATCGCCTCAACGTCCCGACCACGGGCTTTGAACAGCACCTCGATGTCGCCCCTGGTAGGTGCGAGGCCATCGAGTGACCGGCCCAGGATGGGACGTATCTCCGGCCCGGCATCCTGCCAGGAGGCAGCCCCTGCACCGCTGACCCAACTGTCGTCGGTCCACTCGCCCGACAGGCGCTCAGGTGGTACCGGCAGAGGGACACTCTTTCCGGGAGACCACGCCGTCCTCGGTCTTGCCACCCCGGAAGCGTCGATCTGATCCAGATACGCCCTGAAGAGGTCTGCATCCAGGGCGCGTCGGGCCACATCGACGGAAGTACCCACCGGGAGGGCGGTGCGCTCGATCAGCCGCACCGGCTCCAAAGCTTCCCGAAGCTCCCCGATCTGTTCGATGCCCCAATCCCGCAGGAGAAGATCCCCTGCTCCGTTCTCCACGGCGGCCAGCGCATCGTCGACGGTGTCGACGAACACTGAAACGACGGTTGCGAGGCCGGGAAGCGCCGAGATGGATGCGGCCTCGGCAACCGCGGCGCGGCCGGTTCTCAGGAATGCCGGTGCCGTCCTGGCAACCGCCTCGACGATCGATGAACGCGGCCCCATGTGCAGCACGGTCATCCGCCATCCGGCCACCCCTTGCCCGGCCAGCTCGACGGCCTTGGTTGGGTCGACGACCCAGGCGATTGGCTCTACGTCGGAATCGCCCACCGCAACCGGCAGGACACCTCCCGACAGGGCCTCGAGCCGATCCTGGCCGGTCAGACCTTCGATTTCGAGAGCCGTCGTTCCCTCACGACGTCGGGTACGGGCCGTCAATTCACTGATCGACTCGGCGGGACGGGTCCGCAGGAACGTGATGGTCATCGACAGGCTCCCATTCTCAGATCGACATATCCGTTTACGTCAACCGCGTCGTTCAGTCGCTCCAGGAGGCGACGATCGACCCATCGGCCGTCTATGAACTCGGGGTATACGGGCAAGCGCGGCCGAAGTGCGAAACCGGCCGCCTGTGTCCTGCGTTCCAGATCCTCGAGGTGCGGCCACGGGTGCTCCGGGTTCACCCAGTCGATGGTCAGCGGCGACACACCCCCCCAGTCGTTGATGCCGGCTTCCAGATAAACCTCAAAGCGCTCGGTGAGGTTGGGCGGGACCTGCAGGTTCATGGTCGGCCCAAGGATCCACCTGGCTACTGCCACAACTTGGGCGAAATACCGGCGGGTAGGTTCCGCCGAGCGACGCATCGGAGTGTCGGCCTTGGCGCGGAAGTTCTGGACGATGACCTCCTGGATGTGCCCCAGACGCTTCGCAATTGCCGCCAGGGTGAACAGGCTGTCGACCAATTCTTCATGCGTTTCTCCGATGCCGACCAGGACCCCGGTGGTGAAGGGGACCTCCCGGCGCCCGGCCGCTTCGATGGTCGCGACCCGCACTGCCGGGTTCTTGTCCGGGCAGTCGAAGTGCGGCATACCCGGTTCCATCAACCGGGGAGAGATATTCTCCAACATGAGGCCCATGGACGGGCTGACCGGCCGAAGAAGGGCAATGTCGTCTTCGTCCATCACCCCCGGGTTGGCGTGCGGAAACAACCCGGCCTCGTCGATGATGCGGCCGGCCATCTCCCGCACGTAGCTCATCGTCGTGGCATGCCCCCGCTCGTCCAGGAAGGACCGTGCCTGAGGCCAGCGTTCCTCCGGAGCATCTCCCAAGGTCAAGAGCGCTTCGGTACAGCCGTGTGCCCGGCCGGCGTGCACAATCGCCAGGACGTCATCCGGCTCCAGGTACTGCCCGCCGGCGCCCGGTGGTTTCGCAAAGGTGCAGTAGGTACATCGATCGCGACACAACGTCGTGAGAGGAACAAACACCTTCCGGCTGTAAGTTACGGTCCGCCCATGTCCCTCATCGCGAAGTCTCCCGGCTTCTGCGAAGAGCGGCTCGGCCGGCCGCTCACCGGAGAGATAGGCGACCGCCAGGTCGGGATCGGGCGCCGGGTGAGCAGGCATAGGAGCGAACGCTATCACGGGCGGTGAGCAAGAACTATCGAATCCGCCTGCCGACCCGGTCGGTCCGGCGCTCCGCCCGGATGCGTTGTGGCGATGGTGACGGCGAGGCAGGGGCTGGCCGACCAGGCCGGGCCGAGAGCGCATGTGACGTGCGTCGAGCTCGAGGACGCAACCGGCAGCTCCACCCACCGTCCTGAACGCAGCGAACGTTGCCGATCGCGGTATGAGTACCATTGTGGCTTCGGGAGCCTGCTGTGCTTCCCGCCAACGGGTTTTCCAACCGGCACCTGAGGAGGTGTTTCATGAAAGTGGCCATCAATGGTTTCGGCCGCATCGGACGAACCGTGTTCCGGGTCATCGCCGAACGACCCGACTCGGGAATCGAAATCGTTGCCGTCAACGACATCGCCGACGACGACACGCTCGCCCACTTGCTGAAGTACGACACCGTCTTCGGCAGATTCCCGGGTGACATCGTGGTCGGTGACGGCGTGATGAGCGCCGGCGGCCATACCGTCAAGATGCTGGAGGAACGCGCCCCTGCCAACCTGCCCTGGTCGGAGCTGGGCGTTGATGTCGTGGTCGAATCCACCGGCATCTTCCGCACCCGCGCAGCGCTCGACAAGCATCTGGAGGCAGGAGCGAAGCGGGTCATCCTCACGGTGCCATCCAAGGATCCGGTGGATGCCACCGTTGTGATCGGTGTCAACGATGGAGATTTGACCCCCGATGCAAAGCTCGTATCCAACGCATCCTGCACTACCAACTGCTTGGCCCCGATCGCCAAAGTGCTCGACGACGCCTTCGGGATCAGGAGCGGCATCATGACCACGGTTCACGCCTACACCAATGATCAACGAGTGGCGGATACGCCCCACAGCGACCTACGGCGAGCTCGCCATGCAGCCGAGAACATCATTCCGACGAGCACCGGCGCAGCCAAGGCCATCGGCCAGGTTTTGCCGTCACTAGACGGCAAACTGGACGGGATGGCCATGCGGGTGCCGGTGCCCGACGGGTCGATCGTGGACCTGGTCGTAGTGCTGTCGCGTGACGTCACGGTCGAGGAAGTGAACGTCGCCATGAAGGCGGCCGCCGACGGCGAGATGAAAGGCATCCTCGAATACACCGACGAGCCGATCGTGTCGTCCGACGTCATCGGCAATCCGGCCTCCAGCATCTTCGACTCCAGTCTCACCAAGGTCGTCAACGGCAACATGGTGAAGGTTGTTTCCTGGTACGACAACGAATGGGGCTACTCCAACCGGGTCGTCGATCTCCTCGAGGCGATGGCCGATCAGGTCTGAGCACCTGGGACGGTGAGCAGAGGAATCCGGGTGCGCCGCTACGCTTCTCCCAATGAGACTCCGCCACCTCGTACTGCCGCTGTTGCTCGCCCTCCTGGCTCCGTCCTGTGCCGAACCGGCCGCGGTCGTCACCTCAACGGCACCCGCGACGACCACGAGCGCTCCTGCTGCCTCAAACACGACGGCGGAACCCGGGCTCCCTCCATGCCTGGCCGGTGATCAGGCCTTCGCCACCGATGGCGCTCTCGCCAGCGGCCTGCTGGATGACCAGGAGAGCGACGCCGAGCTGGTTGCCGGATTGCGCTGGACGGCCTACCAAGGATGCGAACGAGTCGTTGTCGAGCTGGCAACGGCCGGCGGAGCCCCGGCCACCGAACCCGGCGGCGTGCGGGCCGAGCTTCTCCGAGACCAAGGGATCATCAGGCTGCGACTCGATGATCTCGTGACATCGACGGCCATCGCCGACCGGGTCGTGGAACGGGAGTTGGTCGACCGTGTCTACGTCGTGCGTTCACTCGATGGAGACCTCTATGTGGACATCCACCTCGGTTCGCCGGTCCTGGCACGCGCCTCGATCAACCGATCACCGGCTGAGGTGATCGTCGATCTCCGGTCCGGCGGACCGGAGCTTGAAGCCCGACCGGTTGTCGCCGATAGTGCGGTTGTCGTCGCCCCGACGGGGCATGAGGCCGAATATCCCTTGATCGTCGAGGGTTATGCCCGCACCTTTGAGGCCGCGGTTGTCCTGCGCATACGAGTAGCGAATCAGCTGGACATCGAAGAGGTGACCTCCGCCGCCGATTATCTGGTCACCTGGGGAGAGTACCGATTCGAGGTACCGGGAGGACCAACCGGAAACGTCGAGGTTTTCGTGGGCGAGGACTCCCCCGAGGACGGACACGAACGCGGCGCTCATTTCAATCTGGAGATGGGCTGAGCAAGCCTTCGATAGGGTTGACCACGACTGATCCCTCAGCGATCCTCACTTCGGGCACCAGCTCGCGAACGAACGGGATGAGAGCCTGCTGTCCATCCGCAGTCCGCACCACCAGCCGGTCTTGAGGGCCACCAGTTTCCACGCTGGTGACCGTCCCTATCGGTTGGCCGGCCGGATCTCGAACCGTCAACCCGACCAACTCATCCGGCCAGAACTCGTCGTCGCCGAGCACCCGGCGTTCACCGGCCGCGATGGTCAAGCCAACATCGATCATGGACTCGGCGACGGTTCGGTCGGCAATCCCTACGAACACCACCAGGAGCTTGCCCTGGTGCTGGCGACTTGAACGCACCTCGAGGCGCTGCGGAGGCTGCTGGTCGGTGAGGAAGGCCGCTCCCGATCGGAAACGGTCCGGAGTGTCGCTCTCGGAGAGGACATACACCTCACCCGCCAGGCCGTGGGGCCGGCCGATCCGACCGACAGTGACTCGGTCTTCCATGGAGTCAGTCGATGAACTCGACCCCGGCGTGGAGACCTTCCTCGTCGGCAGCGGCCTGGGCGACCGTGCGAATGGCGCGAGCCACCCGACCACGCCGGCCAATGACCCGCCCCATGTCGGATTTGGCAGTACGGACTTCCGCGACAACCTCTTCGGGACCCTCTTCGACGAGGGTCATCTCGACTTCCTCGGGACGATCGACGATCTCGGTAACAAGGTAGCGCACCACTCGCTCGACGATTTCACCTTGACTCACTTGGACGACTCCTCAGTCTCGACGGCCGCGTCCCCGGCAACGTCGGCAACCTCTCCCACTTCGGCGGCCGGTTGCGCCTCCGGCTCCGCCTTGCTCGGCGCAGGCCGGGATACGACCGTGTGAATGTCACCCCTGGCGATCTTGAATCGCGACCAGGCGCCCGAGATCTCCAACAGCTTTCGGACCGGGTCTGTGGGCTGGGCGCCCTTTTGCAACCAGTCGAGCGCCTTATCGTTGTCGATCTCGACGATCGACGGTTCCTGACGCGGGTCGTAGCGCCCGATGACTTCGATGAAGCGCCCATCACGGGGTGACCTGCCGTCGGCAACTACGACGCGGTAAGTCGGCTGCTTCTTCTTGCCCATCCGCATCAGGCGGATTTTGACCGCCATCTCCTCACCTCTTCCTTCGTGGCATGGGGAGCCCGGGGATTCCGCGCCCCTGCGCCACCATTTTCATCATTTTCTGCGTCTCGGCGAACTGCTTGAGCAAGCCGTTGACCTCTTGTGGCCTCGTTCCCGAGCCGGTCGCTATCCGACGTTTGCGGCTCCCGTCGATGACCTTGGGATTTCGCCGTTCGGTGGGGGTCATCGATCTGATGATGGCCTCGACCCGTCCCATGTCTCGGTCCGAAACTTGTACGTTCTTGAGCATCGAACCGGCGCCGGGCAGCATAGCAACCAATTGGTCGAGTGGTCCCATCTTCTTGAGTTGCTGGAACTGATCGAGGAAATCGTCGAGGGTGAAAGAGGCGGTACGCAGTTTGTCCGCCATGCGTTCCGCCTCTGCCATATCCCAGGTCGTCTCGGCCTTTTCGATCAGCGTCAACACGTCTCCCATACCCAAGATGCGGGACGCCATCCGCTCGGGATAGAAAACCTCGAAATCGTCGATCTTTTCCCCGACACCGGCGAACTTGATCGGACAGCCGGTCACCTCGCGTACGGAGATGGCGGCTCCGCCTCTGGCATCGCCGTCCAGCTTGGACAGCACGATCCCGGTCAGGTCGGTGTACTCGAGAAACCCTTTCGCCACGTTGACGGCATCCTGGCCGGTCATGGCATCGACCACCAGCAGCACCTCGTCCGGATCGGCAATCTTCCGCACATCGGCCAGTTCCGCCATCAGGATCTTGTCGATCTGGAGCCGTCCGGCGGTGTCTACGATCACGACATCGGAACCCAACCGGCGAGCCTCTCTCATCGCCGCCCGGACCACCTTGGGGGCTTTTGATGTCCGGTCGACGAACACCGGCACCCCGATGCGTTCACCGAGCATCTCCAGCTGATCGATGGCGGCGGGCCGCTGAAGATCGGCGGCCACCAGCAGTGGGTGCTTTCCCTGTCGCTTGACCCGGTTGGCGAGTTTGGCGGCTGAAGTCGTCTTGCCTGAACCCTGTAGACCGACCATGAGGATGGTGAGCGGTGGAGCCGAAGCTGACGCCAGGCGAGCTTCCGTATCGCCCAGCGTGCCGATCAGTTCCTCATGGACGATCTTGATGACCTGCTGGGCCGGAGTGAGGCTCTTGGTGATTTCCGCCCCGACCGCCCGGTCTTTGATGCGGCCGAGCAAGTTACGCGCCACGCTGACGTTCACGTCCGCCTCGAGCAGGGCCAGCCGGACCTCGCGCAGGGTTGCGTCGACGTCGCCCTCGCTCAACCGTCCCTTCCCGCGCAAACGGGAAAAGACGTCATTCAACCGATCAGAGAGGGACTCGAACATACGACCTCGAGTGTAGAGGACGCACGGGCGCTAGCCATTCCCGCGACCCGGGCTCGACGCGACGAACCACGGGGCTATTGCCCCGTGGTTCGTTCGTTCAGTCTCAGGTCAGTCTACCCGATGCTGCGGTCCGTACCGCCGCCTGGAGCTGCCGACCAGCAAGACCAGTCCCCCCGCCAAGATCAAAGCGAACGCCACCCCGCCACTCCCGGCCGTCGACACGCCGGTGAAGGGAAGCGTTTCCTGTGTGACCGAAGCCGGAACGGTGGTTGTGACTATCTGGGGCAGCACCTCCGGCGTCTTGAAAGCACCGAAGTCCTTCGTCAGGTCGGACTGCCCCGCCGCCAGCGAGACCTGGCCGGCACCGTTCGCCGGGCCCAATTCGTACCCGGCCGGCAGCACTACCTCGACCGAATAGGTACCGGCCGGAATCCCGGAGAAGAGATATTCCCCGGCGGGGCCGGTCACCATCGTGGCCAAGAGCGAGCCGACGCCGTCGAACAGATTCACCGTCACCCCCGCCAACCCGGGCTCGAAATCGGCCTGGTGTCCGTCGGCATTGGTGTCTTCCCAGACGCGGTCACCGATGGCGACCGGATCCGGAGAAGGTGGGACGGTCGGGGGCGGCGTCTGAACCGGCACGAAGGCGGCGCAAATCGGCCACACCGAGTTCGGGCTCTCGGTGTTGCGGAACGCTGCATGTACCGCGGCCGCCTGCGTAAACCCGGCAATCTCGACCCCGGCATCAACCGTGGCCACGACCAGCGTCTGGTCGTCGGGAATGTCGGGTGTTGATCCTGACGCGAAGACCACGGAGCCCGTCTCATCGAGGCCAAGCAGGGCCCATTGTTCGTTCAGCTGGGTTTGGTCTCCCGAAGGATGCTTGTCCCATGCAGCCAGCAGGACGTTATAGATGCCGGGCGGTACGACCGCCGCTCCCGGTCCGAGCGTAGCTGCGGCCTCGTTGCGATCCGACCGGATGAGACCGATGCCCCAGGTCGCGCCCGAGACATTGATCACAATCCCCTCGGTTAGCGGGCAGGCCGGCGGCCCAACCGGCGCTTCCTGCGCCAGGACCGGCAAAGCCGTCATGCCGGCCAGGACGGCTAGCACAACGGCAAGAACAATTGCCCGGTAGCGGTTTTTCATAACTCGTCTCCTTCGTCCGGCAGTGGGCATGCGATCCCGAATGATTCGGCCCGGTTGGACCGAAGGAGATTGCCTCCCATGCGTTACCCCGACTTTCACTTAGAGTGGCGATCTGCCCCCCAAGAGCAGTTGAATCTCACCACATCCACCTCTAATGGTGATAGTACAACCACTATGAGCGAACAAGCAATGGGTCGGCAGACCTTTTGTGCCGATACCCAAATGACTAGTCCGGCGTCGCTCCACCCGGGGGCGGAGACGGTAGCCTGGAGTCAGACTTGCCGTCGAGAAGGAGGAGTTGTGAGCCTGACCGTCGTCGAACACCCCCTCACGAAGCATTACCTCACCGCCCTGCGGGACAAGAACACCTCCACCGAACTCTTTCGTGAAACCACCCGCCGCCTCGCCTATACCTTGCTGATGGAAGCGACCGGCGACATGGTGCTCGACGAGATCCCCATCGATACCCCGCTCGAGCCGACCACCGGCTACCGCCTCCACCATGATCTGGTAGCCGTCGCCGTTCTGCGGGCCGGGCTTGGACTGCTCGAAGCCGTTCTCGACCTCCTCCCCCAGGTCAAGGTCGGCTACGCCGGTGTCCAGCGCGACGAGGACACCGCTGAACCACAGGAGTACTACACCAAGTTCCCCAATCCGCTCTCCGATTGCAAGGTCATCATCCTCGAACCGATGCTCGCAACCGGAGGCTCATTGTCGTGGGCGGCCGATCGCATAAAGGAACACGGGGCAGCCGATATCACTGCCCTATGCGTGGTCGCCGCCCCCGCCGGTGTCGCCAGGATGGAGCAGGATCACCCCGACGTTCGAGTCGTTGCCGCCGCCCTCGACGAAGGGCTCACTCCCAACTTCTTCATCAGACCCGGTCTGGGAGATATGGGAGATCGGCTGTTCGGCACCCTTTAGACATGGAGATCAGATACCAATCGACCCTGGAAGGGGTCACCCCCGACGCCATTCACGGTTTTTTCGTCGGCTGGGCGGATCCTCCCGCGCCGGCAACGTTGCTGAGGATGCTCAAGGGGAGCAGCCATGTCTGGTTAGCGCTCGATGGAAACCGCCTGGTCGGATACATTCGGGCCATCAGTGACGGCTTCTACGCCGCATTCCTTCCGGAGCTTGAAGTGCTCCCCGGGTACCAGGGTCTTGGCATCGGCACGACCTTGCTGACCAAGCTTCTGGACGACCTGGCAGGCTTCTACTCCATCGATGGAACCTGCGACGACGGGCTCGTCGACTACTACCGCCGCTTCGGGTTCATGCGCGGCAACGGGATGACGATCCGCGCCTACCAGCATCAGGCGGGCAGGTGACCCCCTTCCAGCGCTCGATTTGTGAGGTTCTCGAGCGACTCCGGCCCGGGGAGGTGGTCGCCTACGGGGAGATAGCAGCCCAAGCCGGTTACCCGGGAGCAGCCCGCGCGGTGGGAAACGTCCTGCGCGACTCGACCGGCCTCCCGTGGTGGAGAGTGGTCGCCTCCGATGGCCGTCTTGTACCGGGAGCCGAACGCGAACAGGCGCGCCGGTTGCGCGCCGAAGGCATCGCGCTCAGAGACGGACGGGTTGCAGAGGGGCCGTTCGGGCATACTTTCCGGAGAGAGAGAAACTCATGAGCAGCACCGAACGGGCCGTAGTGATCGTGCTCGACTCCTGCGGAGCAGGTGCGGCACCAGACGCCGGCGACTATGGAGACACCGGATCGGACACGCTCGGACATACCGCCGGGGCGGTCGGTGGTCTGGAGCTGCCCAACTTCCAGGCCGCAGGTCTAGGCAACCTCCACCCGAACCTGCTGGGGGTGCCGCCGGTTGCCCGTCCCTCGATGGCCTTCGGGAAGCTCACCGAGGCCTCCTCCGGGAAGGATTCGACGACCGGCCACTGGGAGCTGGCCGGGATCATCACCGACACCCCCACCACGACCTTTACGGACACCGGGTTCCCGGATGAGCTGGTCCGCGCCATCGAGGAGGAAAGCGGGCACCGTTTCATCGGGAATCATGCAGCTTCCGGCACCGTCATCATCGAGAGTCTGGGGTCAGAGCATCTCGACACCGGGGCGCTCATCCTCTACACGTCGGCCGACTCGGTGTTTCAGATCGCCGCCCACAAGGAGATCGTGCCCCTGGCCGAACTGTACCGGGTGTGCGAGATAGCCCGCCGCCACTGCGATAGATACCGCATCGGCCGTGTCATCGCTCGGCCGTTTGAGGGTGAACTCGGTTCCTTCCATCGGACCTATGAACGCCGCGACTTCGCCATGCCTCCCCATTCGACGACCATTCTCGACCACGCTTCGGCAGCCGGGCTTGCCGTCTTCGGGATAGGGAAGATCGAGGATCTGTTTGCAGGGCGGGGTCTCACCGATGCGGCACATACCCAGGGAGATGCTGACGGCCTCGAGAAGACCCTCGATGCACTTGACGAGTATCCCCGTGGGATCATCTTCACCAATCTGGTCGATCTCGACATGCGATACGGCCACCGGGAAGACCCGGCGGGTTACGCGGCAGGTTTGGCCTTGATCGACTCCTACGTGCCGCTCTTGACCGCCAAACTCACAGCCCGGGATCTGCTGTTCTTCAGTGCCGACCACGGCAACGACCCCACCGACGGAGGCACCGACCACACCCGGGAGTACGTGCCGCTGCTGGTCCATGCCCCGGCAGCAGCAGGTGTTGATCTTGGAGTCAGGGGCCAGTACTGCGATGTGGCCGCCACGATCGCCGACGCTTTCGAACTCACCCCACCAATCCGAGGAGTCTCGTTTCTCGCGGAGGTCACATGACGACCGTCGATTTGATTGAGCGGAAACGTGACGGCGAGACACTCTCCACCGCCGAGATCAGCTGGTTGGGGAGCGAAATGCTGCAACTGGCCGGTTTCGCTCGGAGTGACGAGGGCGGCCCGCCAGCTGCTCCAAGCCGCAGTGCATTCGGGTGCCGCCATGCAGAAGTTCGCGGAGGTCATCGAAGCGCAGGGAGGGGACCCGCGGGTCCTGGACCACCCCGGTTTGCTCCCCAGAGCCC
This sequence comes from Acidimicrobiia bacterium, assembly GCA_035282865.1. Classification (GTDB taxonomy): domain Bacteria; phylum Actinomycetota; class Acidimicrobiia; order Spongiisociales; family UBA4744; genus UBA4744. The sequence continues at coordinate 19,178 of DATEVB010000071.1, forward strand.
GCTATCAGGAAGAATTGCCCGCCCCCCGCAGCGGTTACGTCACCGTGTGCGACGCGCTGAGTGTGGGGATCGCGGCCATGCGCTTGGGAGCCGGGAGAGAACGAAAAGAAGACAGGATCGACCCTGCGGTCGGGATCACCATCGTCGCCAAGCCAGGCGAACATGTAGACGAGGGTCAGCCGCTCGCTCGGATTTCGTTCAACGACGAAGGACGTTTGGCGATGGCTCGACCACTGCTAAAACGAGCATTCCATATCGGTACGATCCCGGCGGGTCAACCGTCGCTGATTCTTGGGAAGGTTCGATCGTGACGTACCGCCAGATCTCCATTGGGATAGGCGTCATTGCTGCCGCAACGAACGAGGAGGATTGGCATGGCTTTCAGCTTCCGTCAGCTCATTGAACGCAAACGTGACGGCGGCGTCCTGCGCGACGAGGAGATCCGCTGGATCATTGCCGAGTACACAAAGGGCAATCTTCCCGACTACCAGATGGCTGCCATGCTCATGGCTGTGTTCAAAGAAGGGCTCGACGGACCCGAGTTGGAAGTG
>DATEVB010000072.1:0-15818 GCA_035282865.1 Acidimicrobiia bacterium
CGCAGCTCGGTCATGAGCTGGTGGTTGTTCGGGTCGTAGGAGATGTTGCCGATCACCTCGTGTTTCTCAAGCCCACCCAGGCGATGCTCGAGCCCGGGCGTGCCCGGAATTGCCCATTGGCGGGCCAGGGTCGCCGGGTCCCGAAGGTAGGGCACATACCGTCCGTCGGCGTTCGGCTCGGTCAAGAACGGCACGCTGATGTCCGGGAGCGCATCAAGATCGGGCAGCTGCCACGGTTCAGAACCGTTGGCGATGTAGTTGTCCGAAAGGAGGATGACCGGCGTCATGTACTTGAGAGCGATCCGGGCCGCTTCGACGGTTACCTCGAACGCGTCGGAAGGCGATCGGGCTGCGAGAACCGGCAGGGGTGCTTCCCCGTGTCGCCCGTACATCGAGAACAACAGATCCGACTGTTCGACCTTGGTCGGTAACCCGGTCGACGGGCCGGCCCGCTGCACGTCGACCACCACCAGGGGGAGCTCCATTGAGATGGCGAGGCTGATGGTTTCGCTCTTCAGAGCCAGGCCCGGCCCGGAGGTGCCGGTGACCGCCAGATGGCCGGCAAAGGCAGCTCCGACGGCGGCGCCGGCTCCGGCGATCTCGTCCTCGGCCTGGTAGGTCCGCACGCCGAAGTTTTTGTGTTTGGCCAGCTCGTGCAAGATGTCCGACGCCGGGGTGATCGGGTAGGAGCCGTAGAAGAGAGGGAGTTTGGCGGCCTGGCTGGCGGCGATCAAGCCCCACGCCATGGCGGTGTTCCCGGTCACGTTCGTATACTCGCCCGGCGCCAACTGGGCCGGCTTGATGTTGTAGACGTGGTGGAACGCTTCCGTCGTGAACCCGAAGTTGTGGCCCGCTCGCAGCGACGCAATGTTGGCTGCTCCGACTTCCGGCCTTTTGGCGAACTTTGATTCGACCCAGTCGATGCTGGTCTCGAGCGGCCGGTTGAACACCCAGGTGATCAAACCCAGGGCGAAGAAGTTCTTCGACCGGAGGATGTCACGGCCGGTCACACCTGTGTCCTTGACGGCTTCTTTGGTCAACCGTTCCATGGGCACCTTGAACACCCGGTATCCGGCGAGTGACCCGTCCTCGAGAGGATTAGTTTCGAAACCGGCCTTGGCCAGGTTGCGTTCCTCGAAAGCCTCCTCATTGGCGATGATCATGCCTCCCGTTCGGAGGTCTCCCAGGTTGGCCTTGAGGGCGGCCGGGTTCATGGTGACCAGCACGTCGGCTTCGTCGCCCGGGGTCAGAATGTCGAAATCGGCTATCTGAACCTGGAACGAGGAAACGCCCGGGATCGTGCCGGCCGGGGCGCGGATCTCGGCAGGGAAATTCGGCAGAGTCGCGAGGTCGTTGCCGAAGATGGCCGAGTCGGCGGTAAACCGCGTCCCCGCCAACTGCATGCCGTCGCCCGAGTCGCCGGCAAAGCGGATGATGACCTTATCGATCTCCTCGATTTCGATCTGGTGGGAGGTGGCCGTTTCGAGAGTTGCAGTGTCGTCAGACACGGCGAATCACTTCCTTGGTTGCTTGTAGGAATACGCCGGGGCGGATTCGAGTCAATGGTTGACTGGTGCATTCAAGTCCACACGTCGGGTAGCCACGCTCCGTGGCCCATTAAGTTTACCGAGATGCGGGGAGTTTCAAAGCACACCGCCGTCCCGCCGCTCCCGGGGAGTTTCATAACGACGGGGGAGGGCGAAACTCCACCACTCCTGCATGCTCCAAGGCCCGGCCGAGGCTGAGGAGTCGTTGCTCCGACCACCAGGGTCCGATCAATTGCAGGGACGGAGGCGGGGACCCGGTGTGTCGGAGCGGCATAGCCAGGGCGGGTACGCCCATGTGGTTGACCAGCGACGAGAACCAGGAAAGCACCAAACGGTAGGAGCGCGCTTGACCGTCCACCACAACCGCCGGCTCGCCGATGGTCTTGCGCGTGGTGCCGGTGGTGGGAGTCACCAGAACGTCGATCTCATCGAACAACCCGGCGGTAGCGTTGCGGAGACCCGCTCGCCAGTTCTGCGCGGCAACGTAGTCGTCCAGGGAGACCTCCAGGGTCCGCTGCATACGGTCTGCGACTTCCGGTCCATACTGCTTGGAGGGATCTCCGAGCCAACTCCGGTGTACCGAGGCGACTTCGGCGTTGATCAAATCGGCCAGTTCCTGAGCGGGTTGCACTTGTGGGTGCCGAACCTCGCGGACGGTTGCCCCCAGGTCGTCGAGACGATCGAGAGCAATGGTGAACGCCTCCTTGACATCCCCGGTCATCGGGGCTTCCTCGACCCATGGCTGCGGGACCCCCACGGCCAGCCCTTCCAGAGAGGCGCCCGCTCCGCCTTGGAGAACCGGTTGAGGAGCGGACCACGGGTCTTGCGGATCGTGTCCGGCCATGACCTCATAGAGGGCGGCCACATCGTCAACATTCCGGCCCAGCGGGCCCACCGTATCGAGCGACGAGGCCAGCGGGAACACACCGGTGAGGGGTATTCGTCCGTGGGTCACCTTGAGTCCCGCCACTCCGCACAGGGCGGCGGGCACCCGCACCGACCCGCCGGTGTCGGTGCCGATCGCACCGGCGGCGAGCACGGCTGCCGCAGCGACGGCCGACCCACCGGAGGAGCCACCCGGGGACGTGGTCGTGTCCCAGGGATTGCGCACCGGCTCGAACCAGTGGTTCTCGCTGGAGAACCCGAAGGCGAACTCGTGGAGACCGGTCCGGCCGATGATGATCGCCCCGGCTGCTTCGAGCCTTTGGACCACCGTTGCCGACAGTTCGGCCTCATGGCGGTAGAAGTCGGATCCGCAGGTGGTGACGAGACCCGCCTGGTCGATGAGATCCTTGATGGCGATTGGCACCCCGACGAGGGGACCCGGGTCGCTCCCGGCCGCCAATCTCGCGTCCACCAGCTCACGCCCTGGTCATGGCCCGCTCATCGATGTGCGTATATGCGTTCAGCCGCCCTTGGAGGCTCTTGCTGCGATCGAGGTGATGGAAGACGGCTTTCCGGGCAGACAGAACCCCGTTGCGGATGGCGGCGGTCAGCTCGGCGATCGACCGCTGCTGCATCACCAACTCACGGTGCGGTCGTTGGGGAAGATCGAGATCCACGGTGTCCCGGCCGGAACGACCAGTGGTTCACCATCCGGGCCGGTCAGTTCGAACATGTCGTCGATGCTGTCCCGTCTCCAAGTGCCTTCTGCCATGCCGCCCTCTGCAAACACAAGCGCCCGGCCGCTGCCAACCGTGTCCATCGCCGGGACGGACGATCCGCTGCTTCCCGCCGGTGGGGAGGCCGTATATCGGCGTGCCAACAGGACGACCAGGGTGTCGGCGGAGATCCGTCCGGTCTCGCCATCCCTGCTCAACCATTGGCTCTCCTCGCCATTGATGGTGCGAAGATAGCGTTCTCCGTCCCAATCCCACACCACCGTGGTCTCCGGCGAGAAGTGCAGGGTGACGCTCTCCACCGTCTCGGTTGGTGCGAAGTCGCCCCAGGAGAAGAGGTCGGGAGGAGGCTCGCTCTCGTAGCCATGCTGATCGGCGTACTCGCGTAGATGGGCCGTATCGACATAGAGATTGTGGGGAGCGCGGCGCGACGAGATCCTGAACGTGGCAGGCCGTACCTCACCGATGATATGCACCCCGCTACCGACGATCTTTCTGCTGACCCAATCCTGGGCGCCACTGATCGAGAAGATCGCCCCGAGCGGTTTCAAGAGGGTCGGATCGGTGGGGCGTCCCGACCGCATCGGTCCGAGATAGTCGCTGTCGTTGTCGTGGAAGAGCGAGATGAAGCGGGTCAACCCGGCCTCGACCAGCAACTCGTAGACCGCGTCGGCCTCCTGGATCCCCGATTGCGGCCGGGCGTTCCAGTGGTTGTCGATCTTGACGGCCACCACCCCCCGTTTGAGCAAGGCGGGTTCGTCGGCCGGGAGACCGTTGAGAGGCGACACCGGTTCAACCGGTTTGGTGGTAGTCGTTGTGGTCGGTGGTTGGGTGGTGCTGGCCGTCGAAGCCGTTGTGGTGGTGGTGGTGGTGGTTGTGGTCTCGATCGCGTTCGCTCCTGAGCAAGCGGCCAGGACGATTCCGAACGCGGCGAACAGCCAGAAGTGGGAGCGTCGCATGGCGGGAGTGTAACGCTGGTGAGAGCTATGTCAGCGCAGGTAGGGGAGGAGGTCCTCGGCGATCCGCTGGACCACTTCCAGCTGCTGGGAAAAGCCCATGGCGGGGAAGTACGAGCGGGCAACCAGATGGATCGGCACGCCGGCGCGTTCCTGGAGCGTCAGCAGTTGCCGGGCGATCAGCTCAGCGGGGCCGACCAGAACGTTGGTGCGCAGCCGTTCCTCGGCGGGTGGGTCGAGCGGCGGCGGGGCCGGGACGGGCCCAATGCGGACGGCCGATGCTCCCATATCGCTGTATTTCCAGCGCATGTGGTGGACGTGGTCCCGGATCTCTTGCCAACCGGCCTCCGGATCGTCGCATGGATAGATGACCGCGTAGTAGCCCCACTCGAAACCAACCGGGTCACGGCCGTCGTGTTCCATCTGGGTGTTGGCGACCCGCACCTGGTCCTGGAAGCGTTCGGGTGAGGCGTTGGAGAAGAAGCCATTGGCTAGGCGGGCAGCGCGGCGTACGGCCGCGTCCGCTCCGCCACCGATCCAGATGGGGATGGGAGCCGCCGGAGCGGGCCGCACCGCGACCGGTTCGAACTGATACACCGACCCGCGATGCTCAACCGGGCTCCCGGTCCAGGCTTGCGGGAGGAGGTGCAGGATTTCATCCATGGCTCGCCCGCGGGTGGTCAGGTCGGCACCCAGGACGGCGAACTCGATGGGTGACCAACCGAGCCCAAGTCCGAGGATGAGCCGGTGCCCGCTGATCAAATCGACCGTGGCGGCATCCTCGGCGAGACGCAGAGGGTCGTGGAGAGGCGCCAGCACCACCCCGGTACCGAGGCGAACTCGGGAGGTTCGGGCTGCCATCGCCGCGACAACGGGGAGGAGCGACGGCATGTAACCGTCGTCGACGAAGTGGTGCTCAGTGGTCCAGACGGAAGCTAGCCCTAATCGTTCTGCTTCTACGGTGAGATCGAGTGCCTCACGGTACAGATCAGTCCATGAGCGGGGATCACCGGCGGTGAGCTGGCACGAAATCAGTCCGTAGCCGACATCCATCAGGGTTGGAGGTACGGTCGGGCACGTTCCGGTTCATCCACTACCACGGCGAACTCGAGACCGGCCGCGCAAGAATTCAGCAGATACATGGCGTCGATATTGATCCCGCTGTCGGCGAGCGACCTCGCCATCTCGGCCAACGAGTTCGGCCGGGGGGAGAGGGTGGTGGTGAGGATCGCCCGTTCGGTGAAGATCAGCCCGGCTGCTCGGAGCGATTGTCGGGCTTCAGCGGCGTCATCGACGATCACCCGCACGTATCCCTCGTCGTCCAATCCGAATGCGGCCAGAGCCTCGATCGTGACACCGGCCGCCGCCAGTGTCTCGGTGAGCGCGGCCAGCATTCCGGGACGGTTGGCGAGGTTGACCGTGAACTCTGTCATCTCCGAATCATACGCTTCTCGGTGGGGGATCTCACCCTCCGCCGCCCGGCGACTGCTACTCGCCGCAGCCAACGCCTCCGTCGATCGACGTGATGCGATCGTCGCCATCATCGCCGGTCAATCCTCCCCATAGCCGTCCGGGTTCAGGAACTTCGATGCTGAACACGTAGCCGTTGAACAACTCCTCGAAGCTGACCTCGAGGCGGTCGCGGTAGGCGGCGTCGAGGTCAGCCACCGTATCGCCCAGTCCAATGCCCTCCTCGGTGAGCAAGCCGAGTGATTGCCCGTCCTCGAAAAAGACGGAGTTGAGATAGGAGAAGAAATGGGGAACACCGTCGTTTCGCCACTCTGTGTCACCGTCGGTCATCAATGCCCACATCGTCGCCCACCGGAGTCCACGAACCTGTTCTCCCGGGCACGTCCCGAATCGGGAGAAACTCGGCACCCAGCCGGAGTCTTCGTCGGGCGCACCGAGCGCCGCGATGATGGTCGCCACGGCTATCTCGGCTTCGGACCCGAATGCCACGACTCCGAGGCCGTCCTCGCGCAATACGAGCGTCGGCGGGGCGGTGGTCGTTGTGGTAGTGGTGGTGCTCGTTGTCGTGGATGAGGTGCTGGTCGGGATCGTGCTGGTCGGGATCGTGGTGGAGGTGGGCGATGTCGTGGTCGTCGGTCCCGCTGTCGATGAGGGCGACACCGTTGGTGGGGTCGGCGTTACCCCGGCCTCCGTCGACTCATCGCCGGGGTCGCCGGTCGACGCAATCACGACCGCGACGAAGACGAGCACGGTGATGGCCGCCAAAGCCAGAACCGTTCGCTTCTGGGTGGAATTCATGATGCGCGTCCTTGCCCCCGCTGATCGTCGTTGGTGGAGGAGCCAACGTCAAGGTGGTTGGTGGCTAGTGGACCGGGCCGAACCGTTTGGCCGGCCAGTAGCGAAACGCTATCCGCATGCTCATATGCGCGAGAGGGACGGGGCCGATCTCGCGACTATCGCCTGAGGACATCCAGCGAGCGTCTCCCAGCACGAAGGCCTCGTCCGGACCCAGCTGCCATATACCGTCGGGCCCGGTTTCGTCGGTTGTCCAGGGTTCTTCAAGCGGTTTTTGGTCGACGAGAACCCGGCCGGATTCGATGGTGAGACGTTCCCCGGGGAGACCGATGATGCGTTTGACGAGGTAGAACGACGGACGGCCCGGATGTTCGAATACGACGATGCTGCCGCGGTAGGCCGGGTTGGAGCGATCTGTTACGACGTAATCGCCGGGTCGCAGGGTGGGGGTCATCGATGCTTCCGAAATCTCGAATCGTCCAAAGCGGTCGTAGAGCGCCCGGGCGATGAGTCCGGCCGCACCTGCGATGAAGACTGCCGCAAGTCTGCCGGCCCTGGGTGACACGGGGACTCCCGATCGGTAGTGCTCTGCGAAGTGTATCGTCGTGAGAGGAAGCACCCGTCCAGGAGGTACATTCATGGGTCTCTTCAAACCGTCCCGCCTTGCGTATGCCCATTGCGATCTCTTTTGTGGCGTCTACGACCCCGCGCAGGCGATGATCGAGGCGAAGTCGGTCCTCAACGCATGCACCAAGTACGCCGCGTCCGAGGATCCGGTGTTTCGGGATCGATGCATTCTGGTCAAGGAAGAACGCGCCGAACTCGTCAAGCATCACCTGTCGGTGCTGTGGACCGATTTCTTCAAGCCCCACCACTTGGAGACGTTTGCCGGGCTGCACGATCTGTTCTGGAGGGCGCTCAAGCAGGCCGGTGATGCCAAGAAGTCGATGGACCCCGCTGTGGCGGAGAAGCTCGTGCAGTTGATAGGCGAGGTGGCGGAGATCTTCTGGCAGACCGAGGAATCCAAGGCAGCCGGGGTCTACCCGCCCGCTTGATCCCACTTCATACCTCCCACCTCAAACTTCCAAACGGCCAGCTCAGCGAGCCCTAGGCCAGATCCCGTTTGCGGAGCGCCCAGGTGGTGACGGCCAGCGACACCAGCGCCACCACGGCCATCTTGATGAGCGCGGCCCAGACTCCGGGCTCGAGGCTGCCGAGCGCCTCTGCCGCGCTGATATCCGGGGCGAGGTCGACGTACGCAGACAGGGCGATGTGGTTCAGTGAGGTGGGTGCCAGGGTGCCGACGGCGTTGGCGAAGCTGGATTCCCACAGGAAGAGGTAAATCAATCCGATGACGGTGGCACGTCGGGTGAGCAGACCAATCGGCACGAAAACGGTTCCGTATCCGATGGCCACAACGAGCGAACCAACCGCCGGCCCTGCTCCGATGTCCCAGGCGCCGGTGGCGAAACCGGCGACCAACCAGGCGAGCCCCACGCCCACGACGGCGACGGCCAGGGTGGCCACCACCGAGGCAATGGTGGTTGAAAGGGCAATGGCCCATCTGGGAATTGGCTTGAGGGCGAGGAACGACATGGTATGTGAACGGCGTTCGTCCCCGAGCGCTCCAGTGGCGTTGACGATGGCGATCACCGGCAGAGCGACGGCCAGCAGGATCCCGTAGGTCGTGTCGTGATACAGAGCGGCCAGCCGTTCCGGTCCCCGGTCGCCGGTCGAGGCCACCAGAACCACCAGGGCCGGTACCGATGCGAACAGGACGAGTCCGATGATCCGCTTTCGCGTTATCAGGCGGCGCATGGTGACGCTGATGATGGCGAGTTGGGCGTTCATCGACCCTCCACCAGGTAGCGGAAGACGCTTTCCAATGATTCATCCTCCGGGTCGACCCGGGTGATTCGGACGTCGAGGCCCTTCGCCAGGCCGGGGAGGGCCCGTCCCAATTGTTCGGCGTCCAGCGCGCGCACATGGAGCGACCCTTCTTCGACGGTGATTCCTCCCACCCAGTCTCGTTCGACCAGGGCCGCAGCCATGCGGCGGGGTTGATCGCAATCGATCCGGATCTGCAGCGGGATGTCGGACATGGCCTTACGGAGGGCAGGAACTGTGCCTGAGGCGGCGAGGCGCCCGTCCACCATGGCGATGACTCGATCCGCCATGCGTTCTACCTCATGGAGAACGTGCGACGACACGATCACCGTTCGGCCCTGCCGTCCCATGTCGACGAAGATCCTCGTCAGGTGGGCTCGTTGGATCGGGTCGGTGCCGTTGAGGGGCTCATCGAGGATGACCACTTCAGGGTCGTGGACCAGAGCCGCAGCAACCTTGGCCCGCTGCCGCATGCCTTTGCTGAACCCGGCCAGTTGGCGTTCCGCAACCTCGGTCAGGTCGACCAGCGCCAGGGCCCGTCGGGCTGCCGCGCCGGGATCGGGGAGCTTCTGCAGGCGGGCGTTATGGGTGACGAATTCAGCCGCCGAGAGGAATCCGTACACGTTCTCGTCTTCGGGAACCAGAGCGATCCGGCTATATACCGACGGATCGGAACGGGGATCGGAACCGAATACCGAAACGGCTCCCTCGGAAGGGCGGATGAGCCCGGTCAAGATTCGTAGCAGGGTGGTCTTGCCCGCCCCATTTGGTCCCAGGAGGCCGGTTACGCCGGCACCGAACTCGGCGGTGATTTCTGAGACGGCCACCTTCTGTCCGAACCACCGCGACACGCCTTGCAAGGTCACGGTCGGCGAGGTGGCGGTGGCAACCGTCACGACAGGTTCCGATACCGGTTCCAGGCGAACGCCACCGCCATGGCGGCCACTACCACGATCGTCACCAATGCGACCCACGGCTCAAAACCGGCCCCGGTCATCGGGTAACCGCTCGTCGATGCTCCGAAGATCCAATCCCGGACCAGGTGGGGATGCGATTCGAAGGCCAAAAGGGCTCCGTACTTCGACCCGGCGAAGTTCGAGAACTCGACGATGAACTCGGAGAGGGGGTTGAGCATGATCATCACCCCGAGGAAAATGCCGGCTGCAAAACCCACCCGGGGGATGAGGGTGGCGATGATCAGGGCGATCGAGGCGTGCCCGACGAAGTAGACAAGGGAGGTGGCCGGCACCTGCCACAGCACATCGAGGTTGTCGACCATGAATGTGGTGAATCCGTCCGGGGAGAACACGCCCAACAGCAGGTGGAAGATCGTCTGGGGAATGAGGTAAAAGCCGAGGATCAGGATGCCAAGCGACATGCCCTTGGCCGCCAGATAGTCGATGGTCCGGAGCGGTCGGGAGAGGTAAACGGCCAGCACGCCCTGTTCCCGATCCGGGACCAGCAGTTCGGGTGTCGCAAACGCCACAAAGAGGAGAGCGATGCGGGAGATGAATTCGAAGTATTCCCGGTGGTGAGGCAACTCATCGGCGACCAGATCGGTGACCCCGACTCGATTGGCCGCGTAGTGGAGGGCCGAGAGGACCGCCACGGAGACGAGGGCCATGGTGATCAGTGTCCAGGGCAGGATCTTCCTGCGCCCCTTGCGTCGGAGGCCGAGGACTCGGCGCAATCCGTCTCGTACCACCGCTCCCATGGCGCCCCGCCTCCCCTTGCGAGTGCCATCGAAGTGGCGGTAGCCGCGGTCGACGATGACCGCTTCGGCGGGACGGTCAACCACGGCGGTCCTCTTCCTCTGCTTGCCGGATGAACGCCTCCTCGAGAGTGATGGCACTCTGCGAGAGCCGCCGGACACCGAGGTTGGTGGCTACCAGCGCATCGCGGACCAGTGTGAACGCGTCTTCGCCGGCGGTTCGTACCTCCAGCATGGCTCCGGCGACGGTCACGGTCGCTCCCCGTTCGGTCATCCAGCGGGCGGCAAGATCTGGGTCGCCCAGAACCTCGACGGTCAGGCTCTCGGCGATTCCCAGGTCCCCGATGGGTCCTGAGCGGATCACCCGTCCGCCGTCCAGCATCACCACCCAGTCGCAGGTCTGTTCGATGTCGGAGAGGATGTGGGAGGAGAAGACGACGCTGATGCCGAAGTCGCCCAACCGCCGGATCAGATCGAGCATGTGGTCGCGGCCCTCAGGATCGAGCCCGGAAGCCGGCTCGTCCAGGAAAGCAACCCGGGGGTCGTGGACGATCGCCTGGGCCAGCTTGACTCGTTGGAACATGCCGGTTGAGAAGTCCCCCAGATAGCGGAATCGTTCTTCGTGGAGGCCAACCAGAAAGAGGATTTCCGACGAGCGGCGCCTCGCCGCGTCGGTCGGCAATCCGGCCAACTCGGCGGCGTAGCCGACGAAGTCTGCGGCAGTTTGATCGAGCGGCAGGCAGTTGCCCTCCGGCATGTAACCGACCAGGGACCGTATGTCGAGTGACTCCCTGGACACCGGCATCCCCAGGACCTCCATCTGTCCGAAGGCCGGTCGCAGCATGCCCAGGAGATTGCGGATGAGGGTGGTCTTGCCGGCTCCGTTTGCCCCGACCAGCCCGATTCTGCCACCGGGGACATCGAGGGTCACGTCATCGAGGGCCTTGACGTCGCCGTAGCTGTGGGTGAGGTTCCTGGTGGAGAACAGGGGTGTCACCCGGCTGAAACTAGCGCAGTCGCCTAAGCGGCGAGGTCATCGGTGTGATCGCGCCGTCGGGTAACGATCGTGGCTCGTTTGCGGGCGCCTTCAGTGAGGCGCTTCGCCCACACGTATTCCGTGCTCAGCAGGGCCAGGCCGGAGATGATCAACAACCAGCCGGGCAGGAACGGCACTACCAGCCCAACAACGCCGACCAGCAGCAGCGCAACGCCCGGGATCCCGATGAGAAGTTTCCTGAATGGTGTGATGTTCACTCGCTCCTTTGACGCAGCACAGTATGCAACGGTTACCGAGCTATTCGAGTTCCGCCATCTCGATCTTGGCGAACAGAGGATCGGGCGTTGGGAGCGACGTTCCGGGTTGCAGCTCGGTCCGTTCCCACCCGCCATCCTCGAGCGCTCCCATTTGGCCGAGCAGGGCGTGTACCCGGGCACTCGTGAAGGGGAGGAAGGGAGAGAATCCGGTCTTCAGCCCGTTGATGGCGCTGAGTGCAACGTACAAGGTGGTGGCGGTCCGCTCGGCATCGGTGGCGGCGGTCTTCCACGGCGCCTTCTGGTTGAGATAGACATTGACCTCCTGAGCGCCGTCCATGAGCGTGCGCAGCGCCGCCCGCAGTTCGACCGCCTCGATCTGGCTGCCGGCTTCGGCGAGGACCGTATCTACCCGGGCGAGCAGGGTGCTGTCGTCGGGGTCGAGCGTACCGGGAGTGGGGACCGCTCCGCCGGCAGACTGGGCCGTCATCGATAGCACCCGGTTGACCAGATTCCCCCAGGTTGCGACCAGTTCTTCGTTGACCCTTCGAACGATTTCGGTGTCTGAGAGGTCCGTGTCGTTGTGTTCGGGCAGGACCGAAGCGATGGCGTACCGCAGGGCATCCGGCTCGAAGTGCTCGAGATACCACTCGAGGGAGCGGCCGACGCCTCTGGACTTGGACGCTTTCGAGCCTCCGAACGTGACGTACTGATTACCTGCGACGTTGGTCGGAAGGTTGAGCCCACCGTGGCCCATCAACAGGGCCGGCCAATAGACGGCATGGAACGGGATGTTGTCCTTGCCGATGAAGTAGTAGGACTCGGCTTCCGGGTTGATCCACCAGTCCTTCCAGGCTTCCGGGGTCCCCTGCAGCTGCGCCCACTCCTGGGGGGCGGAGAAGTAGCCCATTACGGCTTCCCACCAGACGTAGATCGACTTCCCGGAGCCCAGATCGTCGACCGGGATCGAGATGCCCCAGTCCAGGTCGCGGGTGAAGGCGCGGTCGTTCAACCCGTTCTTGACCATGCCGATGGCGAAGTTCACGACATGGGGGCGCCACTCCTGGTGCGAGCCAAGCCAGTCGAGGAGGGGGCCTTGAAAGGCACTCAGCTTCCAGTAGTAGTGCTCCGTTTGGCGCTCGACCGGGGTCGTGCCGGACAGTTTCGATCGTGGGTCGATCAGTTCGTGTGGATCTAGGGTGCGCCCACAGTTGTCGCACTGGTCCCCCCGGGCGTCTGCGTACCCGCAGTGTGGGCAGCTGCCCCCAACATACCGGTCGGGGAGGAACCGCTGCGCCTCCTGGTCGTAGAACTGGCTGGTGGTGCGGCGGTACAGGTAACCGTTCTCGAGGAGTTTCAGGAAGAACTCTCGAGCGACCCGCTTGTGGTTGTCCGTGCCCGTTGTGGTGAAGAGATCGAAGGTGATACCGAGCCGTTGCCAGTAGTCGAGGAACCTCGGGTGGTAGCGGTCGACGATCTCCTGCGGAGAGACGCCTTCGGCGTCGGCCTTCACGGTGATTGGTGTGCCGTGCACGTCGCTGCCCGATACCATCAGGACCTTGTTACCCGCCATGCGGTGATAGCGGGCGAAGATGTCCGGTGGTAAGTAAGCGCCGGCTATGTGACCGAGGTGCAGCGACCCGGTGGCATACGGCCAGGCGACGGCCACCAGGATGTGGCGGGATGCGCTCATGGGCGGTGAGCGTACCAGCTCCCTTGGCGAGCCAGTCTCGAGTTTGGGACGGCCGGAGTTGGGACGGTTGGCGATGGAAATCAGTTAGCCTCTGCCCGGTTGAACCCAAAGGCGCCGAGATGCTGGAACTCAAGAACCTGTACAAACGGTACGGTGAGGTACGTGCACTCGACGGTGGTTCGCTGTCGGTGGCGCCGGGTCGCATGCTGGGATTTCTCGGACCGAACGGAGCCGGCAAGACGACCGCCATGCGTTCGGTGTTCGGGCTCGTTCGGCTCGACTCCGGCGAGGTCACCTGGAACGGTGTTCCGATAGGCCCCAAACAGCGCCTGCGTTTCGGGTACATGCCCGAGCAACGCGGGTTATACCCGCGGATGAAAGTCGCCGAGCAGTTGGGCTATTTCGCTGAGTTGCACGGGATGTCCCGAACCGATGCAGCAGCCTCGGTAGCACGCTGGCTGGCCACTCTCGGTTTGTCGGAACGGAGTGATGACCGGCTCGAGCAGCTGTCTCACGGAAACCAGCAGCGTGTGCAGCTGGCGGCCGCCCTGGTACACGACCCGGATCTGCTGGTGCTCGATGAGCCGTTTTCGGGCCTTGACCCCGTGGCAGTGGAAACCCTGGCCGGTTCGCTCAAGGCTGAGGCCGCCAAGGGAAAGGCGGTTGTCTTCTCCAGCCACCAGCTCGACCTCGTTGAAGATCTATGCGAGGAAGTAGTGATCATCAACCAGGGGCGCAACGTGATGGAAGGGAACGTGGCCGGTTTGAAAGAGAGTTCTCCGCATCGGCGTCTGGAAATCGACGTTTCGGGCGGGGACGGGGCCTCCTGGCTCCCGGAGATTGCAGGTATCGAATCCAAAGAAGTTGACGGCTCCCTGGTGCGATTGCTCGTATCAAAGGAGATCGATCTGGAGAGTATTCTCTCCGCTGCTCGGGCGGTCGGGCCCCTCCGCCATTTCAGTTTCGAAGCACCGAGCCTTTCGGAGATGTTCTTGCGGGCGGTGACGCAATGAAGGGCCTTCGACCGGTGTGGATGGTGGCCAGGCGCGAGCTGAAGGAGCGCGCCAAGAGCCGCACCTACCGGATCACCACTGTGATCCTGCTGCTCATTGTTCTAGGCGGGATCGTCATCCCGCAGACCTTCGGAGGAGGCGACGACGGCACTACCTACGACCTGGGCCTGGTGGGGGAGAACTCGGAAGAGTTACTTCGTACGCTCGAAGTGCTGGCGGACACCTCCGATGCCCGAGTCGAGACACGGGTCTTCGACGATATTGCCGGTGCCGAGTCGGCACTGGTGGCCGGTGAGGTCGATGCCGTGCTGGTCGACGGTGGGGAGTACGTCACCAAAGAGCCGGCCGGTTCTTCGTTCTTCGTAACCGGGGGCACCGGGCTCTCGGCATTGGTCGGCGGGACCGTGCAAACACTCAGACTGCAGGATGTGGCGGCCTCGGCCGGAGTGTCGGTCGATGAGATTGCCGGCCTGCTCACCGAGAATCCACTCGCCTTCCGGAGCCTCGAGCCGCTCGACCCCAACCGGGAGACCAACACCACCGTCAGCTTCTTCGGCTTGCTTCTGCTCTACGTGGGGATTCTCAGCTACGGAGCCTGGACGCTCAACGGTGTCATTGAGGAGAAGACCAACCGCGTCGTCGAGGTGTTGATGTCGGCGCTACGACCCCACCAGCTGATGGCCGGCAAGGTGATCGGTATCGGGTTGCTGGGCATCGCTCAACTCCTCCTGATCGTCATCACCGCGGCCGCGGCTGCCCTGGCGGTCGATCTGGTCGACATTCCCGACGTATCGGCCGGGTTGATCGGGTCGCTCTTGCTGTGGTTCGTGCTCGGGTTCTCGTTCTTCAGCGTGGCCTACGCGGCGGTCGGTGCGCTCGTGTCGCGCGTTGAGGAAGCCCAGAGTGTTGCCACCCCTCTCACGATGGTCGGGGTGGCGGGGTATCTGGCCGCTTTCGCCGTGCTCGAGAATCCCGACGGAGTGGTGGCCAGAATCACGACCTTCCTCCCCCCGACCGCTCCTTTCGTCGTTCCGATTCGCCACGCACAGGATGCCATCACCGGGTGGGAGTCCGCCCTGGCGGTGGTGATCATGGTTGCCGCAACGTACGGGTTGATCCGTTTGGCGGGCCGCGTCTATTCAGGGGCCATCCTCAGCGTCGGGGCCCGTGTCAAGCTAAGGGACGCCTGGCAGTCTGCGGAGCTGGAGGAGAGTCGGCGACTCACCCGCTGAGGCCGCGAAAAATCAGCCGGTAACATCCCACCGTGCCGGGTAGGCTCCGGCTCGGCAACTCGCGGCTGGAAGGGGGCACCTCGGATGCGGATGGAAGGCGCTCGCCATCACGGCCGCCCACGAGGACCGGACCGGCGCGCACCGAAGGTCTCGCTGGTCTTTCCCGAACGCCGTCGCGGGTTCGAGCGCCGCCGCCCCGTTGAGGGCACGTTGCGAGACCGCTATCACCGTGTGCTCGATGAGTATCGACACGATCCCGACACGATTGCCGCCGCCCTTCTCGTGTTCGTTGTGCTCAACATCGCCGACCTCTTGCTCACGGTACGGGCGCTCTCGCTGGGCGCCGTAGAGGGCAATCCGGTCATGGCTTTGTTGTTCGAAATTGACCCGGCTATGGCGGCTGTGTTCAAGCTTGCGGTTGGGGTGGGGATTGCCCTGGCTATCTGGTCGGCGCGTCGCTATCGCCGGATGCTCGAGGCCTCATTGATGCTGGTGGCCGTGATGACCCTCGTCCTCGTGTATCACGGCTACAACGCTCTTATCTAGCTGCCGGCAACCAGCGGCAGTATTCTGACCGCTAGGCGATCGTCACCTCGGGGTCGAGGTAGACATCCTGGATCGCATTGAGAAGTTCAACGCCTTCG
>DATEVB010000073.1:0-2002 GCA_035282865.1 Acidimicrobiia bacterium
CGGGTGCGTCATTCTCGCAAGCTGGTGTTGGAATTCCTCGCCTCCTCGGTCGACACCTCGACCGCCCCCGACCTGCAGCGTTTTGCCGCGCGGTACGGGGCGGAGCCGGAGCGTTTCGCCGGAGGTCGAACCGTTTCCCAACCCGCCAGAATCGACAACCAGGCCTATATCCGCGACTACGGCAAATGCATTCTTTGCTACAAGTGCGTACAGGCTTGCGGTTGGGAATGGCAGAACACCTACGCCATCGCGGTGGCGGGACGGGGATTCGGCGCCCATATCGCCGTCGAATACGAGTCCGACCTGCCGGACTCGGCCTGTGTCTATTGCGGCAACTGCGTGGCAGTCTGTCCAACCGGGGCGCTGATGCCAAAGACCGAATACGACCTGCGCCAAGCCGGCACGTGGGACGACTCGCAGCAGACCAGGACCGACACCATCTGTCCGTATTGCGGGGTGGGCTGCACCCTGACTTTGCACGTGCAGAACAACCGGATCGTCAAGGTCACGTCGCCTTTCGAACACGACATCACCCACGGGAACCTGTGTGTGAAGGGACGTTTCGGTTGGGACTACGTCTTCGCCGGTCTGGACTAATGCTCCGACTGGACGACGGGTCGTCGGCCTGGACCGGTGAGTCAGGTCTGGTGGGCCCGGCCGACGGGCTCTGAGCCCGAGGGTTTAGGAGAAGCTGCTACCGCAACCGCAGGATCGCGAGACGTTGGGGTTGTTGATGGCGAAGCCAGCGCCCATCAGACCGTCTTTGTAATCGAGGGTGGCGCCCGCCAGCTTGCTGACGCTTTCCGGATCGACGACTACCCGCACCTCGCCGAACTCCTCGACGATGTCGCCGGGCTCGACTGCGGAATCGAAGAACATCTCATAGGAGTACCCGCTGCATCCGCCTGCGCGGACCCCCATCCGCAAGGCCAAACCGGGTTCACCCTCGGCGGCGATCAACTCTCTGACTTTGGCCACCGCCGTCTCGGTCAGGAGTACCGCTCGTTGGGGAGCCTTCGATTTGATGCTGAGAATCTGAGTCATGGCTGATTCATTATAAGCCGAAAAGGGACGACTTCATTCCCACTATCTGGATAGTGCAAATCGCCCCTAAACTGCCGCCGTGCTCGATCGCGACCAGGTTTTAGCTGCTCTGCGCGGGGTCATGGACCCCGAATTGGGCGCCGACGTCGTCGAACTGGGCATGGTGAGGGCTGTCTCGGTTTCCCCGACCGGGGTCGTCGAAGTCGGTCTGGCCTTGACCATCGCCGAATGCCCGATGCGCGGCCAAATCGAATCGGACACGGTCCGCAAGGTCAAGGCGCTTTCCGGTGTCACCGATGTGGTGGTTCGCACGACTGCCATGAGCAAGGGTCAACGAGCCGAGCTGATGGGAGTCGCCCGGCGCCGGGCCAGAGAAAACGCCGAACCCACCCGGGTCTCCCCCACCACAAGAGTCATCGCCGTTGGTTCGGGGAAGGGCGGGGTGGGGAAGAGCTCGATGAGCGTCAACCTGGCCGTCGGCATGGCCGATCTCGGTTATCGGGTGGGCCTGCTCGACGCCGACATTTGGGGGTTTTCGATCCCGCGCATGTTGGGCGCCGAGGCTCGCCTGCGAGCCGACGACGACACCAGACTGATCGTGCCGCTGGAAGTCGGAGGGATCAGGTTCGTCTCGACGGGTTCGATCATCGAAAACGAGGAGACCGCCTTGATGTGGCGAGGCCTCATGCTGTCGAAGGCACTTGAACAGTTCTTGAAGCAGGTCGACTGGGGACAACTCGACTATCTCATCATCGATCTGCCGCCTGGCACCGGTTACGTCCAGATGGCTCTGTCGCGGCTCCTTCCGCAGGCCGAGATGCTGGTGGTGACCACCCCCCAGAAGGCTGCTCAGAAGGTGGCGGTACGGGTGGCCGACATGGCCCGGCGTTCGTATCTGCCGGTGATCGGGGTGATCGAGAACATGGCCGGATTCGATTGCGGGCACGGCCGGACCATC
>DATEVB010000074.1:0-2338 GCA_035282865.1 Acidimicrobiia bacterium
CGCTCTCCTTGCCGGCGGTCTCGAGTCCCAGGGCTACGCCCAGGTGCTGCACCTTGGGGGCCAGGTAGTCGAGGCGAGCCCGCACCAAATCGAGCAGCTCCGGGCCGCCCCGGCCGTGCTTGTTGCCGAGGTGGGCGCAGATGATGCGAGACCCGAGGGCTTTTCCCAGCTTCATGGTGTGCTCCAGGGCGGCCAGGCATTGCCTGGCCCGGTCCTCTTCCTCGACCGTCAGGATGGCGAAATAGGGGGCATGGACGGACACCACGATGTCCCGCCCGGCAGCCAGCTTGCCGAACGACGCGCAGCGCTGCTCTTTCCAGGGAAAGTCCTTGACGAAGGGCAGCTCCACGGCTTGGTGGCCGCGGGCAACGAGGTCGTCGAGAAACGCGGCGTCGTCCTCACCCTTGGGTAGCCGGGAGATGCCAAACCGAATCATGGTCAGAGGTTATCGGGCAGCCGCTCCGAGCGGGCAGTACGCTGGCCGGCGATGCGCAGCCAGGCCACCTTCTGCTGGACGTCCGAGGACCCTGATCCGGCCCGCACGCTCACCGGGCTGATCGCTGATGGCCTGGCTGCCGCCGGTTTTGGGTGCACGGAGATCGAAAACCTCGACTACGCGTACGCGTTTCGCACCATGGTCGGTCGGCGCAACTTCTTCCTCATGATCGGCGCGATCCAAGATGGGGTTCGACATTGGCTGGTCTCGACCCAGAGTGAACTGGGAGTCTTCGCCTACCTGATGGGCTCACGAGACCACGAAGAATACAGAGTGTTGACCGGTGTGCTACATGACCTACTGGGCTCGTTGCCCGACCTCACCGACCTGCGGTGGTACTCACTCGAGGACTACAACGAGCGGCCGGACGGCAACTGGACCGAAACGCCGGGCGAACCGTAGGAAGTCAGAGTTGGAAGTCCGAGATGAGTTCCCTGCTCGCTACGAATCCTCTCGTTCGTCGCGCAACTGCCTCGTCATCAGGTCCATCATGACCTGCCGGGGATCCTTGTCCTCGTACAGCGTCAGATAGACCTGTTCGGTGATCGGCATCTCCACACCCAGCCGCTGAGCCAGATCGCGAGCCGCCAGCGTGGTCTTCACTCCCTCCGCCACCGTGTTGGTCTCGGCGGTGATCTCCTCGAGGGTCCGGCCCCGGCCGATCTCGAATCCCACCCGCCGGTTACGAGACAGATCGCCGGTGCAGGTGAGCACCAGGTCACCGATGCCGGACAGGCCGGCGAAAGTCAGAGGATGACCCCCCTTGGCAACACCCAGCCGGGCTAGTTCGGCCAGGCCACGGGTGATCACAGCGGCCCGGGTGTTGTGCCCGGTGCCGAGCCCATCGGCAATCCCGGCCGCAATGGCCATGACGTTCTTCAGCGCACCACCCATCTCCACGCCAATGAGGTCGTCGGACGAGTAGGCCCGGAAGGTCTCACTCGAAACTAGGTCGCGGGCTCGCCGGGCGTTGTCGGGCACCCGGCTGGCGACGACGACGGCGGTCGGGGTGCCGCGGGCTACTTCGTTGGCGAAGGATGGACCGGAGAGAGCCACCAGACCCTCGGTGACCGGGCAGGGAGCTATGTCTTCGAACACCTCGCTGGGCGTGAGCAGAGTGCCCACCTCCACTCCTTTGGAGACCGAAATGAGAAGCGATGCGCCGGTGAGAAAGTCGGCCCTCGACGCGAAGACCGAACGGATGAACTGGGTGGGGATCGCATTGATCACCACGTCGGCCCCGGCGAGCGCCTGGTCGAGATCGGAGGTAGCTCTCAGCGACGCCGGGAGTGGTACGCCCGCCAGGAACAGTGGATTTTCTTCGTGCTCGTTGATGCCATCGACGACCTCCTCTTCTCGGGCCCACAGCACGGTCGGCACACCCTGCCGGGACAGGAGGGCGGCCAATGCGGTCCCCCAGGACCCACCGCCGGCCACGAGCGTGCGAGGCTGCTCTGTCATCTCCTTCGAATCTACTGGTCCGGAGGAGGAGAGCAGTATGTAGTTGGCGGCCGGTAGTCGGCAGTTCAAGCACACCCACTGCGGGCGTTGGGTCTCGACGACGAGGCAGAGGCCTCAGGATTCTTCGACGAGGTGGGAAACCACGTATATGACGTGACCACCCTGCGCACGACCGGGGTTCCAATCGGCCGACCATGTCCCGCCCGCCGCTACTCTCCCGGTGGGGCCTGTAGCTCAGTTGGCAGAGCAGGGGACTTTTAATCCCAAGGTCGTGAGTTCGATTCTCACCGGGCCCACCATTCAATACGCCCGTATTCATTGAGATATCTGGCGATCCGCTCGAAGCTCCACAACCCTAGGGCCGCGGCTGGGCCGTGACTG
>DATEVB010000075.1:0-9448 GCA_035282865.1 Acidimicrobiia bacterium
GGGCAGGTCCTGCGCCTGGGCGGCGTCGCCCTGGAGGTCGTCCACACCCCCGGGCACACCCCCGGGCACTGCTGCTTTCTGATCCGCGGGGAAGGCATCCTGTTCTCGGGCGATCACCTCTTCGCCGGCTCGATCGGCCGGACCGACTTGCCGGGAGGTGACCACGCCACGCTGATGAAAAGCATGCGTACCAAGGTGCTCCCCCTCGATGACCGGGTCATGGTATATCCGGGGCATGGGCCTACGACTACCCTGGCGCGCGAACGGCGCACCAACCCCTTCCTCCAAGAGTTGATCTGAATGACCTTCCGCGCACCAAAAGGAACCGACGACATTCTCCCACCTGCCTCACGCGCCTGGCGCAGGCTGCTGCTGACCTGGGAAGACTGGGCGGCCCGCTACGGATACGACCTCGTGCTCACTCCACTATTCGAAGCGACCGAGGTGTTCGCCCGGGGGGTCGGGGAGGGCACCGAAGTAGTCCAAAAACAGATGTACACCTTCACAGACGGGGGAGGAAGGTCGCTCACGCTCCGCCCGGAAGGGACCGCACCAGTCGTCCGCGCATTCCTCGAAGCCGGCGCGCACGGAATCATGAAATTGGCCTACTCCGGCCCGATGTTCCGGTACGAGCGTCCCCAGGCCGGGCGTCGCCGTCAGTTCTATCAGGTCGGTGTCGAGTATCTCGGTTCCCGGGAAGCCGCGGCCGACGCGGAAGTCATCGAGTTGGGGTACCGATTTCTCACGGAAGCGGGGATGTCGGATTTGAGTGTGCAACTCAACTCCATCGGAGATCGCGAATGCCGCCCCGCCTATCTCGACGTTTTGAAGGCCTACCTGGACCGTCACCGGGAGGTGCTGTGCGAGGACAGCCTGCTGCGGCTCGAAACCAACCCGATGCGGGTCCTCGACTGCAAAGTGTGTGCTCCCAAGCTGTCCGACGCCCCCTCGCCGGTCGAGCACCTCTGTGCCGCCTGTGCGGCCCACTTCGACGAGGTGCGTGCCATTTTGGGAGAGCTGGGGGTGCCTTTTGAGGAAGCGCCCCACCTGGTCCGGGGCCTCGACTACTACGAACGGACCGCCTTCGAGTACGTCGCAACCGATCTGGAAGCAGCTCAGAACGCAGTGGGGGGTGGGGGCCGCTACGACGGCCTGGCCGAACTGCTGGGCGGCAAACCGGTGCCCGGGGTGGGCTTTGCCCTGGGTTTGGATCGCCTCATGTTGACCCTCGGCGACGTGGAGGAACCCCATCCGCTCGACCTATATCTGGTCGTTGCCGGAGAACGGCGCCGAGAAGCACTACGGTTCACCTCCGAGCTGCGCCGACTCGGTATCAGAGCCGATCTCGATCTGGAGGACCGTTCGGTGAAGGCGCAGTTTCGAGCAGCCAACCGGAGGGGGGCATCCGGTGTGCTCGTGGTGGGTGATGAGTGGACGGAAGGTCGGGTGGTCGCCAAGGATCTGACCACCGGCAGGCAAGAGGTCATCGACGTAGGGGAGGTAGCTGCATGGACACGCAGGCGGTAGGGGGCGAGCGGCCCTATCGGACTGCCTACGCCGCCGATGTGTCCGAGGCGAAGGCAGGCGAACGGGTTCGGTTGGCCGGATGGGTGGCGAGACGCCGCGACCAGGGGGGCGTGTATTTCTTCGACCTGCGCGACTCGTCGGGGTTGGTGCAGGTCGTTGTCGACCCCGCCCGGGTACCGGCCGCGCGTGACCTTCGCATGGAATACTGCGTTACGGTGGAAGGTACGGTCCGGGCGCGCCCCGGTGGGATGGAGAATCCCGAGCTGGCCACCGGAAACGTAGAGCTGGCCGCCGATGACCTCGAGGTGCTCAGCAGGTCCGCACCGCTTCCCTTCATGCTCGACGAGCGGGCGGAGGCCGACGAGCGCTTGCGCCTGGAATACCGGTTTTTGGATCTGCGCCGACCACGTATGGCGAAGAACCTCCGGGCCCGGTCTCTGGCTGCTGCCGCCATGCGGGAGGTTCTCAACGGGCGCGGTTTCCTCGAGGTCGAGACCCCCACCTTGATCCGCTCGACACCGGAGGGCGCCCGCGACATGCTGGTGCCGAGCAGGCTCAGACGGGGAAGCTTCTACGCCTTGCCGCAATCACCCCAGCTGTTCAAGCAGCTGCTGATGGTGGGGGGCGTGGACCGCTATTACCAGATTGCCCGCTGCTACCGGGATGAGGACTTCCGGAGCGATCGCCAGCTCGAATTCACCCAACTGGATGTGGAAGGCGCATTCTGGGGTAGGGACGGCGTGCTGGAGACTTTTGAAGCCGTTGTGCAAGCCGTCGTCGAGCGCCTGCGCGGGATTACGCTGACCCTACCGTTTCCACGCCTGACGTACGCCGAAGCTCTGCTCCGGTACGGAACCGACAAACCCGATGTTCGTTTCGGGATGGAGATCTCGGACATCGGCAACGTCTTTGGCGCCACCGAGTTCCGGGCGTTCTCGGCTACGCTCCAGGCCGGCGGTGTCATCCGCGGGCTCAACGCCGGCCCCAAGGGGTTGTCGCGATCCCAGCTGGACGGCTTGGCAAGCAGGGCCAAGGAACTGGGGGTCAAAGGGCTGGTCTCGGCAGTCGTGCAGGAAGGCGGGTCCCTGCGTTCACCAACCGCCAAATTTCTGTCCGGGACCGAGACGGAGGCCCTCATCAAGGCCCTCGACGGTGTGCCCGGTGATCTGCTGCTGCTGGTAGCCGACACGGCCCCAACCGCCGCTGAGGTGCTCGGTCAGCTGCGGTTGGATCTCGGTAAGCCACCCGGACACGACGAGCTGCAGTTTCTGTGGGTGATCGACTTCCCGGTGTTCGACCAACTCGAGGATGGGAACCTGGTTCCCTCCCATCATCCGTTCACCGCCCCGGTCGACCTCACCGAGATGCGGGAACGGCCCCGCCAGGCCATTGCCAAAGCGTACGACCTCGTGCTGAACGGTAGCGAGCTGGGTTCCGGCTCCGTCCGGATCCATGATCCCGAGGTCCAGCAGGAGGTATTCGAGATTCTCGGTATCTCCGGCGAGGAGGCGGAAAGTCGTTTCGGTTGGTTCGTCAAAGCGCTGCGCTACGGCACACCTCCTCACGCCGGGTTCGCGATGGGGGTCGATCGATTGCTGGCAATCATGCAACAGGAGACGAGCATCAGGGATGTCATCCCCTTTCCCAAGACGCAAACGGGGATCGATCCCATGAGCGGGTCGCCGACCCGGGTGGACCCGGCTCAACTCGCCGAGTTGGGTGTCGAACTCAAGGCGGGGCTCGACCAAGAGGACCCGAATATGGACGATGGATGACCTCTTTGCCGCACACCGGGAAGCCCGCCGGGCGCAGATAGCCCCTCTGGCGACCCGCATGCGGCCGCGCCGTCTCGACGAGATCGCCGGGCAGCCTCACCTGGTCGGATCGGGGGCCGCTTTCCGGACCATGGTTGAAGCGGGGCGACCGGTCTCGATGATCCTGTGGGGTCCGCCGGGGACCGGGAAGACCACCCTGGCCCGACTGGTCGCCGCCCAATCCGGCGCCCACTTCGAGCAACTGTCCGCTACTTCGGCGGGCGTCAAGGACGTGCGCGATGTCCTGGCCGGGGCTCGTCGCCGGTTGGGAGAAGAGGATCGCCGCACGGTGCTCTTTCTCGATGAGATCCATCGCTTCAGCAAGTCGCAGCAGGATGCCCTGCTCCCGGGGGTGGAAGACGGCACGCTGGTTCTGGTCGGCGCTACGACGGAAAACCCGTTCTTCGAGGTGAATTCGCCTCTCATCTCGCGTTCCACCCTGTTTCGGTTGGAACGGCTGGACCCGGCGGATGTGGCCGACCTGGTCGACCGTGCCCTCGGCGACCCTGAGCGGGGACTGGGGGCGTTCAACCTGACCATGGCCGACGACGCTCGCCGCGCCCTGGCCGAGCGGTGCGGGGGAGACGCCCGGCTGGCCCTGAATGCCCTGGAGATGGCGGCGTTCCTGGCCCGCGCCGCCGAGCAGCACATCACGCTCGGACATGTCGAAGAGGCGCTCCAACGTCGCATCGTCCGTTACGACAAGGCCGGCGATCAGCACTACGACGTGATCTCGGCTTTCATCAAGAGCCTGCGCGGCTCCGACCCCGACGCGTCGCTCTACTGGCTCCACACCATGCTGGAAGCGGGCGAGGATCCCGAATTCATAGCCCGAAGGATGATCATCTTCGCCTCCGAGGACGTCGGCCTCGCCGATTCGAGGGCGCTGGTGGTGGCGGTGGCGGCCGGTCAGGCCCTCGCCTATGTCGGTCTGCCCGAAGCTGCTTACTCGCTGAGCCACGCGGCCGTCTATCTGGCCGCGGCGCCGAAGTCCGACTCGGTGAAGTCGGCGATGGAGGGCGCTCGGCGGGCAGTTGCCGACACCCCCGGCGCTCAGGTTCCCATCCACCTGCGCCAGGCGGGCTACCAGGGCGCGGCCGTGCTCGGCCACGGAGAGGGATATCGCTACCCGCACGACCACCCCGGCCACATCGTCCGCCAGCAGTATCTCCCCGATGGCGCCACCGAGACCATCCTGTTCCGTCCCACCAACCAGGGAGAGGAAACCGACCTCTCGGAACGACTGCAGGTGTTCGACGAGAGGCTGGGGAAACCGCGCCGGGACTGAGTAATCACCCTGATACTCACATCACAGGAGCCCGACCCGGCCCAGCCGCATAGGACCCGTCACGAAATTGGGGGCTTCTCCCCCAAGAGATCTAACTACCGGATACCAGGTACGCTTGGCCCCATGTTGAGGCGTGTTGTCTGGTTCTTGATCGGGACGGCGGCGGGCATGGGCGGATCGGCCTGGGTGATGGCCAGGGTGGTGCGGGCCCGGGAAGCGGTGACGCCTGCCAGCCTGCGTCGCTTTGCGATCCTGTCGGTGGCGGATGTGCTCGAGGGAGCAGGTACCCGGTTGCGGTCGCCAAACGGTCGGGGCTGAGGTCTCCCGCCCACTAACCTGTTGGCTCCATGGATTCCAATCAGCTTCGCTCCACCTTCCTGAAGTTCTTCGAGGAACGCTCCCACACGGTGCGACCCTCGGCGTCTCTGATCCCGGTAGATCCGACCCTGCTGCTCACCAACGCCGGCATGGTGCCGTTCAAGCCCTATTTTCTCGGTGAAGAGCAAGCGCCCTACTTGCGGGCGGCCTCCTCCCAGAAATGTGTGCGGACCGTCGACATCGACATCATCGGGACGACTGCCCGGCACGCCAGCTTCTTTGAGATGCTCGGCAATTTCAGCTTCGGCGAATACTTCAAAGAAGACGCCATCCCGTGGGCTTACGAGCTGGTCACCGAAGGTTTGGGCATCGATCCCGAGTTCCTGTGGTACACCGTCCACGAAACGGACGATGAGGCTGCGGGGATATGGCTGGACAAGGTAGGCGTCGAGCCCCATCGACTCCAGCGCCGGGACCGCGACAACTTCTGGCAGATGGGAGTGGCCGGACCCTGCGGCCCCAGCTCCGAGATCTTCTACGACCGCGGTTCCGCCTACGGACCGGACGGTGGCCCGGTCGTCGACGAGGAGCGATTCGTCGAGATCTGGAACCTGGTCTTCATGCAGAACATTCAGGACCGGCCCTATCACGTGGTCGGCGAGCTGCCCGCCAAGAGCATCGACACGGGGATGGGTCTCGAACGTACGGCCACCGTTCTGCAAGGGGTCGAGACCATCTTCGATGTCGACACCGTGCGGCATGTGCTGGACACGGCGGGTCGTTTCGCCGGAGTGACGTACGGCCAAGATCCCATGGTGGATGTGTCGTTGCGCGTCCTGGCCGACCACGGCCGCGCCATGACCTTCCTGATCGGCGACGGCGTGGTCCCGTCCAACGATGGCCGGGGGTACGTGCTGCGGCGTATCCTGCGCAGGGCGGTCCGGCACGCTTGGCGTTTGGGCCGCGACGGCCTGATCACTCCCAAGTTGGTACAGGCTACGGTCGATGTGATGGCCGCCGGCTACCCGGAGCTGGAAGACCAACAAGCATTCATCACCGATGTCGTCACCCGTGAAGAGGCCCGCTTTCGCCAGACACTGAAGTCGGGACACACCCTGCTGGAAACGGAGCTCGAGACGGTCGCCGAGGGAGGGTTGCTATCGGGCGGCACGGCTTTCAAGCTGCACGACACTTTCGGCTTCCCGGTCGAACTCACCAGGGAAATCGCGGCAGAGCGGGGTGTCGCCATCGACATGCAGGCTTTCGAGTCTGCCATGGAGGCGCAACGGAACAAGGCCCGGGCCGCCTGGAAGGGTGGTGCGGATGCCGCAACGGCCGATGCGTACCGGGCGCTCTTGGACGACATTGGACCAACCGAGTTCCTCGGCTACTCCGAAGAGGCGAGTCGGGGCCGGATTCTCTCGTTGCTGGTCGAAGGCTCTTCGACCGATCGCGCCGAAGAAGGGCAAGAGGTCGAAGTGTTCCTCGACCGAACGCCGTTCTATGCCGAGGCAGGCGGACAGGTCGGCGACCGCGGGTTGATCGAAACCGAAACGGGCCGCCTGATCGTCAAGGACACTCAGGCCGGCGTGCCGAGCTTAAACGGCCATCGGGCCGTGGTGGCGAAGGGCTTCGTACAGGTCGGGCAGGATGCCGATGCACGGATCGATTCGCCCCGGCGGGAAGGAATCCGCAAGAGTCATACCGGCACCCACCTGTTGCACTGGGCGCTCCGGCAGGTGCTGGGTCAGCACGTACAGCAGGCGGGTTCGCTCGTCCAAAACGGACGCCTGCGGTTCGATTTCAGCCACTTCGGCGGGCTCGAAGAGGGTGAGTTCGCAGAGGTCGAGCGTATCGCCAACGAACGCATCATCGCCAATGCGGCCGTGCGGTCCTTCGAGACGGGCAAGGATGAGGCTCAGGCTTTGGGGGCGCTGGCCTTTTTCGGTGACAAGTACGGGGAAGTGGTGCGCGTCGTTGAGATCGGCGATTACTCGAAAGAGCTCTGCGGGGGCACGCACACTCCGTCGGCCGGCCAGGTCGGCCCGCTGGTCGTCCTGGGGGAGTCGTCGATCGGGTCCAACCTGCGTCGCATAGAAGCGCTCTCGGGCCAACATGGCTATGAGTATCTGGCCGGATTGCGCAGGCGTTTGACCGAGACCGGCCGCTTGCTGCGCGCCAAGCCCGACGAGGTTCCGGGCAGAGTCGAAGCACTCCTGGAGCGGGCCAGGTCGCTCGAGGAGGAACTGGCAGCCGTCGGGCAAAGGTCACGCGCCGAAGCAGCAGCCGAGATCGCCCGGTCGGCCCAAAAGGTAGGCGAGGCACACTATGCGGTAGCCGGTGCCGGCGAGATGCCGCCGGACCAGTTGCGAGCGTTGACGCTGCAGGTCCGCGAGCGGTTGGGACGCGGCGTTGTCGTCCTCGGCAGCACCAACGCCGGCAAGGGATCGTTGATGGGGGCGGTTTCCGCAGATCTCGTTGCTGCCGGAGTGTCGGCGGCCGAGGTCCTCCTGCCGGCGGCTCGCATTCTCGGAGGGGGTGGCAGCCAGGACCCTGAACTTGCCCAAGCCGGGGGCCCCAACGGGGACCGGTTGGAAGAAGCTCTCGCCGCCGCCCGGGAGGCGGTGGGACACGCATTGGCGGAGGTGTGACCCTGGGCCGCATCATGGGGCTCGACTACGGCACCCGGCGCATCGGTGTTGCGATGTCGGACGGGTTGCATCTCATCGCCCAGCCGCACTCCGTGTTAGATGCCGACTCCGAACAGCTGGCCTCTGAGTTGCGCAGGCTGGTCGACGACAACGAGGTCGAGCTGATCGTGGTCGGGCTACCGGTGAACCTGTCCGGGAACGAGACTCTCTCCGCAGGGGGCGCCCGGCAACTGGCCGCATTGGCGGCCCAAGTCACCGGTCTGCCGGTCGAGTTGGCCGACGAGCGATTCACAACCAAGACGGCCGAACAGAGCCTGCTCGAGGGCAACGTGCGGCGGCGACGCCGCAAGCAGTTGATCGACAAAGTTGCCGCGGCGGTGATGCTGCAGGCTTTCCTGGACGGCCGCTGATGACAGTACCGACCGGAGAAGGCCGCGGAGACGGGCTTCGACGCCTGGGTGGTTTGGCGCTGTTGCTGCTGATACTCGCCGGAGCCTTCCTCGGAGCCCGCGGACTCGCCGATTGGGTTGGGGGACTGGGAGGGGTGTCCGACGTCACCGCCCCTCCCGATATCCAACCGGGTCTGCCTGTTTCCCTGGACATTCCGGCCGGGTCGACCGCCCGCCAGATCGGGGTGCTCCTCGCCGAAGCCGGTGTGGTCGATTCGGCGACCCAGTTCGAGTTGGCAGCCCGTACCTCTGAGACTGCCGAACGCCTCCAGGCAGGGAGATACGACCTGGAAACCGGCATGCTCAACGACGTGGTCATCGACCTCTTGCTGGCCGGCCCGGTCGTCGAGACGTTCCGGGTGACGGTGCGGGAGGGATTGTGGATCCAGGAGGTCCTCGACGAGATCGCCGCGCAAACCGACTTCACGGCCACCCAACTCCAGCAGGCTCTGATCAGCGTTGAGTCCCCGCTGCTACAGGGGCCGGCATCAGATCCCGTCTCGTGGGAAGGTCTCCTCTTCCCCGATACCTACGATTTCTCGCTCGACGTTGGCCCGGGGGACATTCTCCAGCGCCTGGCCGACACCATGGTGCAACGGGTTGAAGCTATCGACTGGTCGGAGCTGGAATCGAGGGATTTGTCGGTCTACGAGGGCATCATCATCGCTTCGCTGGTCGAGGCAGAAGCCGGGGTCGACGCCGACCGGCCGCTGATCGCCAGCGTGGTGGTCAATCGTCTGGAGGTACCGATGGAGCTCGGCATCGACGCCACCGTGATCTACGCGTTGGGAGAGCGGGGCAGCTCACTCACGGGGTCGGATCTCGAGGTGGATTCGCCCTACAACACCAGGAAGTATGCCGGTCTTCCGCCCACGCCGATCGGCGGACCCGGGCTCAAATCTCTGGAGGCGGCCGCGATGCCTGCGGCCACCGACTTCATCTACTACGTGTTGACCTCGGCGACCGGTGAGCACTCGTTCACGGCCAGTTACGACGAGTTTCTCGTCTGGAAACAGCAAGCCAACAACGACGGCCTCATCCCGTGAGATCAGAGGAGATCCGGTGACCGGTTTCGACCTCGTCTTGTTGGGGGATCCCGTCGATCACTCGCTGTCGCCGGTCATTCAGCAGGCCGCGCTCGAGGCGGCCGGTTTAGCGGGTACCTACCGGGCGATGCGGGTGGATGCAGACGGTTTCCGGCGGGCGTGTGCCGATCTCCGGGCCGGGCGTTGGCGCGGGGCCAATATCACGATGCCCCATAAGCGGCTGGCCGCGGCGGAGACCGACGAGCGGTCGATAGGAGCGGAGAGGTCGGGCTCGGTCAACACCATCGTCGTCAAAGGCTCCCGGTTGGTAGGGCACAGCACCGACATCGACGCCATCCGGCGAGTGTGGCGGGAA
>DATEVB010000076.1:0-3093 GCA_035282865.1 Acidimicrobiia bacterium
GGGCCAGGGCTACCCGCTGTTGCTCACCACCCGACAGGTTGCCGACCGAACGATCCTCATAACCCGGCAGGCCCACCCAGTCGAGCACCTCCGCCAACCGCTCACGAATCCGACCATCCGACCACCCGGCCATTCGCAGACCGAAAACGACGTTGCCACCGACCGTCCGGTGGGGGAAGAGCGCATAGTCCTGGAACATCAGACCGAATCCCCGCTCGTGAGCGGCGACGCGGTCGAGGGGCTGGCCGTCCCACGACAGCGAGCCGGTGTCGGGGGTCTGCAACCCGGCAATCACCCGAAGCAGGGTCGTCTTGCCGCTCCCGCTCGGTCCAAGCACCGCGAGTACCTCGCCGTCGGCAACGGTCAGGTTGACCGAGTCGAGGGCAATCTTGTCGCCAAACCTCACGGACAGATCGGTTGCCTCAAGCACGGTTGGCCGCCTCGCCGCCCATCGTCCGGATCATCAGAACTCCCCCATCTGGCCGATCCGGAACCGTTCGATGGCCAGGATCGAGACGGCAGTCATCCCCATCAGCACCGTGCTCAACGCCATCGCCTGGCTGAAGTTGGCGGCACCGGCCCGACCCAGCAAACGGAAGATGGCAACCGGCAATGTGGGGGCGTCCGGTCGGGCGATGAACGAGGTGGCGCCAAATTCGCCGAGGGAGATGGCCAACGCAAATCCGGCTCCGACCAGCATCGCCCGGAAGATCAGTGGCAGGTCGATCTCTCGCCATACCCGGGCCGGAGGTGCCCCCAACACTGCGCCGGCCTCTCGAAGCCGGGTCCGCACCGATCGCATCACCGGCACCTCCGTTCGCACAACAAACGGAATCGCCACCAGGGCGTGAGCGATCGGCACGAGGATCGGTGCGGTTCGCAGGTCGATGGGTGCGTCGAGCGCCACCAGGAAACCGAATCCTATGGTCACTGCCGATGTGCCGAGCGGCAACATCAGCAACACGTCGAACGAGCGCGAGATTGCATTGCGGTGGTAGGCGATCAATGTCGCGGCCATGGTCCCGACGATGAGGGCGATGGCCATGGCCGCCGCCGCAAAGAGTGCGGAGTTGCCGATCGCCTCAACGGGGGGAACCAGGGTGGCCGTCGTTTTCCCCAGCGAGCGGTACGCATCGAGCCCGTACCCGTCGCCGACCCGTAACGACCGTCCCACCAGCACGGCCAGCGGCGCTCCGAGGAACAGGCCGGTGAAACCCAGCACTCCCCACACCAATCCGGCTTCCCGCCACCCGGAGGGCAGTCGGGCTATTTCGATCACGGGCCGCAGCTGTTGCTCGACGCTGCGCCGCTCCTGATACCGGGAGTAAGCGACCAGGATCGAGGAGATTCCGACCAGTTGCAGGACGGCCAGAGCACCCGCCACGGGCAAGTCGAGAAAGGCCGTTGTTTGCCGCCAGATCTCAACTTCGATCGTCGAGTACTCAAACCCGCCCAGGATCAGAATGACCCCGAAAGAGGTGAAGGTGAAGAGAAAGACGATGGAGGCGGCTGCCGCGATGGCCGGGCGGAGAAGGGGAAGCGACACCTCCCGGAACGTTCGCCAGCGACTGGCTCCCAGCATCCGAGCCGCCTCTTCGAGGCGCGGATCGAGGTGCGCCCACAACCCGCCGACCGTCCTCACCACCACCGCGTAGTTGTAGAAGACGTGGGCGATGAGGATCGCCCAGATCGTGTGGCGGAGGTCGATGCCCAACGGGCCGTTCGGTCCCAGCAGGGCCAGGTAGGCAGCTCCGACCACGACGGTCGGCAACACGAAGGGCACCGTGATGGCAGCCCGGAAGAAGTTCTTGCCGGGAAAGGAGAACCGGGCGAACACGTAGGCGGCGGGCATGGCGACCACCAGGGTCAGCAACGTGGAAGCCACCGCTTGCCACACCGTGAACCAGATCGCTCCGCGCAGCGAAGCTCTCGAGGCGACGGCCGAGAAGGCCGAGAACGAGAACCCGCCGTCCCTGAACAGGCTGATCCCGAGGATGCTGGCGACCGGATAGAGAAAGAAGTAGCCGAGGAACGAGAGCGGAACGGCGATGAGAACGAGCCTTCCCACCCGGCTGCGCCGGTTGGGTGGTTGCTGGTCGATCACCCGGCCATGACCTCCGTCCACTCCTCAATCCAGCGCTGCCGATTCGCCTCGATCTCGCCGGCCGGCAGCGACAGGGGATCTTCAGGGACGACGGCGTGTTCGACGAAGGCCGGAGGCAGGGTCGCATCCGTGGAAGCCGGGAACACGAACATATTGAGCGGGATGTCGTCCTGGAACTGCTTCGAGAGCAGGAAGTCGATGACCTGCTCGGCAGCCGGGCGGGCCTCGGTCCCGGCCACGATCCCGGCGAATTCGATCTGCCGGAAGCACCCTTCGGTCATGACCGCGGTCGGGGGTTCGTCGATGGGCTCTTCGGCAAAGATGACCTCAAAGGGCGGCGACGAAGCGTAGGAAACGACCAGGGGCCGATCGCCGTCCGAAGCAGCTGTGAAGTAGGAGTAGTACGCCTCCTCCCAACCCGAGGTCACCAGCACGTCGTTTTCCCGGAGGTCTTCCCAGTAGTTCTGCCACACGTAGTCGCCCGACTCTCCAAACGTGGCGATAGTGCTAAACAGGAATGCCAGGCCGGGGGACGACGTCGCCGGGTTCTCGACGACCAGCAACCCTCGATAGGAGGGGTCCGTCAGGTCGAGGAGGGACTCGGGTGGGGGCAGCGCGCCGTTGGCGAGGTAGGCCTTGTCCCAGTTGATGCACACATCGCCGAAGTCGATGGGGGTCACCCGCGGGTCGAACTCGAGGTCGTCGGGGACGACCGCCAGGAGAGGAGATTGATACGGTTCAAACACGCCTGCTTCCAGGGCCCGCGATAGGAACGTGTTGTCCACTCCGAAGATAACATCCGCCAGGGGGTTGTCTTTGGTGAGGACCGCCTGGTTTACCATCTGGCCGGCATCCCCAGAGCGAAGGATCCTCACCTCGATACCCGTCTCGTCTTCGAAGGTCTCCAGCACTTCGTCCGAGACCGCGAAGGAATCATGGGTCATCAGGACGATCTCGACCGGCTCAGGCGCCCCGGAGGTCGAGGTGGT
>DATEVB010000077.1:0-30061 GCA_035282865.1 Acidimicrobiia bacterium
GTCGAGGGGTTCTTCCAGGAGCTGTCGTCCGCCACCCGGGCCGAATCCCCGACCGCCGGCAAGCAGGGACCGAAGCGGATTCCGCTCGATTGACGGGTTGCTCTGATGGTCGAGGGCTTGCGTTCCCGCTTGCCAGGCGAGCGCGCAGGTGGTGCGATATGGCGCCGGATGGTTGATCGGTGTGGGCTTGAGGTGTCCATCCCGACACATCGATGCCGAGTAGGGCTGGGTATCCGCTGACCTTCCAGGCTCTAGCCCGGCCAGGATGGTCCCCCGGCTAGCCTGATCGGCTGTGAAGACCATTGGCATCGACCTGGGTGGAACCAAGATGGTGGCGGGGCTTGTAGACGAGTCCGGGACGGTCCTGAAGAAGGTCACCGTCGGTCGCCCGGTCGATCAGGCAGGGATGGTAGAAGGCCCGCTCGAACTGGCCGCCCAACTGATGCAGGCTGATATCGCAGCGATCGGCCTGGGAGCAGCCGGGTTGGTGAGCTGGCCGGACGGGCGGCTGGTATGGGGACCCAACGTGGTCGGGCGCGATGTCCCGTTCAAGGATCTTCTCACCACCCGGTTCGGTCTCCCGACAGTGGTCGACAACGACGCCAACCTGGCAGCGCTGGCCGAATCCCGGGTCGGAGTGGCGCGGGGTTATCGCCATGTCCTCCTGGTTACCCTCGGTACCGGCATCGGAGGCGGTAACGTGATCGATGGCAGGATCTACCGAGGGCGGTCATTCGCCGGCGAGGTGGGGCACATGGTGATCGACGTGGGTGGTCCACGCTGCACCTGCGGGCAGCGGGGGTGCTGGGAAACCTTTGCCTCCGGGCGCCGCCTCGATCAAATCGCCCGGGACGTCGCCGCCGCCGATCCGGCCGGGCTCACCGCCCGTTTGGCGGTTGGCGGCCCCGCCGCCGGATCTCATCTGACCGAGGCTGCCACCCAGGGCGACCCACAAGCCGCTCAGGCCGTGGCGGAGATGGGGGTGTGGCTCGGCATCGGTCTGGCGAGCCTCGTGGCGTTGCTCGATCCGGAGGTGATCGTGGTCGGTGGGGGAGCGGCGCGGGCCGGCGACATCCTCCTCCAACCGGCTCGTGACTCGATCCAGGCTGCGCTGGAAGGATCGGAGTTTCGGCGGCCGACGCCGCTCCTGGCTGCCGGTCTCGGCCAAGACGCCGGGATCATTGGAGCGGGACTGGCCGCCGCGGAGCTGGCTCGTGGCTGAACCACTTCGCCCTGATGCCGTCATCGGTCCGGAAGGACGCCGGTGGCCGGACACCCGCAGCAGAGTGCAGGAAGGGGCGCTGGCCCTTCCCAACCTGGTCAAGTTGCTGGGACGGTTGATGCGTGACTCGCGGGTACCGGCCCGGAGCAAGGTCTTGGCCGGGGCCGCCCTTGCTTATGTGGCATCCCCCATTGACCTGGTGCCGGATCTCATTCCGCTGCTGGGTCGTTCGGACGACGTGTTTGTGGCCATATTCGCCGTTCATCATCTGATCCGCACGGCGGGCGAGGAGGTGGTGGTCGAGCACTGGGACGGGACCCGCGACGCGCTTGAATTCGTCAACAGCCTGGTCGACGTGGCCGCCAGATTCATCCCGATCCGTGTGCGGTGGACCCTCAACCGGCTGCTCGGGCGATGAGCCCGAGGGTTTCGGTCACCCTGCCCCAGTTCCACCACGAGCCGGCCCCCATGCTGGATGCCGCCCGGCGAGCAGAAGACCTTGGTTTCGACGGGGTATACATCTTTGACCATCTCTTCCCGCTGGGGAGCCCCGACCGCCCCATATTCGAGGGTTTTGTTGCTCTCGGGGCGGTGGCGGCGGTGACCAGCAAGATCACGATTGGAACGCTCGTGGTCCGTGCGCCGATCAGACCGGCGTGGACGACCGCCAAGGCGGCCTGGTCGGCGCAGGCGATCAGCGGCGGGCGTTTGACCCTGGGGCTCGGGGCGGCGGATACACTGTCGAAACCCGAGTTCGAGGCGTACGGTCTTCGCTTCGGCAGTGCGACGGAACGGGTCGATGCGGTTCGCGAGACCATCAACGCGCTCCACGCCCCCGAGCTGCAGTTGCCTGGATTCACCGTCCCAAGAACCTGGATCGGGGGACGTTCGGCGGCGGTTCGGGCCGCGGCCGCTGAGATCGCCGATGGATGGAATGCCTGGGGCGGGGACTCCGATCGACTGGCCGTAGAAAGCGCCGAGATCCGGGCACGGGCCGGCAGGCCCTTCGAGGTGAGCTGGGGAGGGCAGGTGCTGCTGGCTCCCGATGAGGGGCATCTGGCGGAGCGGCTGGCGGAGCGAGATGATGAGGACCTCCTGGTGGCCGGGACCCCGGAGCGCGTTGCGGAACAGCTGCAGGCCTATGCGGCCGCCGGAGCGGATGAATTGGTGCTCTCGCTTCTTTCGTCGCCGGGCTGGGACTCTTGGGACCTCTTCCACCAAGAGGTTCGTCCCTTGCTCATCTGAACTCCCGATCCATTGAGATGCATGGAGCGAGAAGATTGAGTTGATACCATTGGTGGACCCGGGAGGACAGCGCGTGCAATTTCGCCGAATCGAAAATCTACCGCCGTATGTCTTTGCGACGGTCAACGAACTGAAGCTGCAGGCTCGCCGCGCCGGGGAAGACATCATCGATTTGGGATTCGGCAACCCTGATATCCCTACCCGACCGGAGGTGGTCGAGAAGCTCGTTGAAGCGGCTCGCAACCCTCGCAACCACCGCTATTCGTCCTCCCGAGGGATCCCCAACCTGCGGAAGGCGGTCGCCGATCGGTACCGGCGTCGTTTCGGGGTGGAGGTCGATCCCGACACCGAGGTGATCACTACCATCGGCGCCAAGGAAGGACTCTCCCATCTGATGTGGGCTTTGGTGCAGCCCGGCGACGTTGCGCTGGTCCCGGAGCCCAGTTACCCGATCCACATATACGCACCGGTGCTGGCCGGAGCCGAGGTGAATAGGGTTCCTCTATCCCTCGACGACGACTTCTTCGGCCGGTTGCGGGCCAGCTTCCAAGAGACCTGGCCGCGCCCCCGGGTGATCCTCACCTCATTCCCTCACAATCCGACCACGGCCTGCGTTGACCTCTCCTTTTTCGAGCGACTGGTGGAGTTCGCTCAAGAGCATGAGATCATGCTCATCCACGACTTCGCCTATGCCGACCTCGGGTTCGACGGGTACCGACCGCCCAGCTTGCTGGAGGTCCCCGGAGCAAAGGAGGTGGGGGTCGAGCTGTACACACTCACCAAAGGTCATTCGATGGCCGGGTGGCGCGTGGGTTTCGTCGTCGGCAATCGGGAGATGGTGGCCGCCCTGGCCAAGCTGAAGTCCTACCTGGACTACGGTACGTTTCAGCCCATCCAAATCGCCTCGATCATCGCACTCAACGAGGGGGACGAGTACGTCGGTGAGGTAAACCAGATCTACCGGCGCCGCCGTGACACGCTGGTGGGTGGACTCGACCGGGCCGGTTGGAAGTTCCCCAAGCCGCGCGGCACGATGTTCGCGTGGGCGCCGATACCGGCTCCTTATGCCGGCATGGGATCACTCGATTTCACCATCAAGCTGCTCAAGGAAGCCAAGGTAGCGGTGAGTCCCGGTATCGGATTCGGTCCGCACGGGGAGGGTTTCGTGCGGTTTGCGCTCGTTGAGAATGAACACCGCATCGGCCAAGCGGTGCGGGGTATCCGCAACGTCCTGGAGAAGCTCTGAGAGTGGGAAGTTGGGTGGAGAGGCAACTTCAAACCTCGAACCGCGAAGTTCCCCCTGCTAGCTTCCCAGGCGCTTGCCCAACGGTAGGTACGCTTCCTCGGCGTATTGCTTGACCATCCGATTGGTGCTGAACCCGACCAGCGTGGAGATCATCGCCTCTTTCATCATCGCCACCCAGGCGGACGGTGTGCCCGATTCGTCGCGCTCGTAGTAGCGAGGCACCACCTCATCCTGCAAGATTCGGTACAAGGCCAGGGCGTCCTCGTTGTCCTGAGCCTGGTGGTCGCCGTTGCCCCATTCCAGACCGAAGGCCCAACCGTTCTTGCCGTTGAAACCTTCAGCCCACCAGCCGTCGAGGATGGAAAGGTTCAAGCCTCCGTTCATCGCCGCCTTCATTCCCGACGTGCCGGACGCCTCCTGGGGCGGGCGCGGATTGTTCAGCCACACATCGACACCCTGGGTGAGGAACCTGGCCATGCGGATGTCGTAATCCTCGAGGAAGTAGATGTGCCCTGACAGCTCAGGGCTCTTCGACAACTCGACGATCCGACGTATGTACTCCTGACCCATTTTGTCGGCCGGGTGTGCCTTACCGGCGAAAACCACCTGAGCGGGTCGGTCGGGATTGGTGAGGATGGCCTGCAACCAGGGGATGTTGTGAAACATCAGAGTGGCCCGTTTGTAGGTGGCGAACCGTCGCGAGAATCCGATCGTCAACCTGTCGGGCGGAAACAGCGTCTCGATCGCCCGGAGCTCGTCGGGCGACGATCCGTGGCGGGCGTACTGGCGCCGCATCCGGCCACGACTGAAACTGGTCAGCAGCCGTTTGCGGGCGAGGTGATCCCCCCAGATCCGGGTGTCGGGAACGTCGCGTAGCTTCTCCGCGACACCCGGATTCTCGATGAGTTGGTCGAGCCAGTTAGCTCCGATGATCTCGGTGAGAAGCCGCTTGTTGCCGCGGCTGACCCAGGAAGGCGTATGCACGCCGTTGGTGATGCCGTGCACGACCTCACCACCGAGCAGATGACTCCAATCGTTGGTGGCAACGGCAGCATGGCGCTGGCTGACGCCGTTGACGAAAGAGGACAGCCGGATGGCGAGCGCACCCAGGTCGAAATGTCCGTTCTGTCCCTCTCGCGAACTACCCATGTGGGCGAGGTAAGCCATGTCACGGCCAACTCGGAGTGGCCACTCGCTCAGATACTTCTCAACGAGCGGCATCTCGAACACCTCATTCCCGGCCGGGACCGGGGTATGCAGGGTGAACAAGGTGTTGGCACGCACCGTCCGTTCGGCGTCCTCGAGCGATGCGCCTGACTTCACCTCGCCGGCCAGTCGCTCGAGCAGGCTCATCGCCGCGTGACCTTCATTCACGTGCCATGTAGCCGGCTTGATTCCCAGCGCCTTGAGGGCGCGCACGGCGCCAAATCCCAGAACGTACTCCTGGGCGAATCGCATTTCCCGCCCCCGCACGTACAGCATGTGCGTGATCGGCCGGTCGGCGTCTACGTTGTCGGGTATGTCGGTGTCGAGGAGCAGGATCGGTACCCGACCGGCCTGCATCTTCCAAACGGCCGCTAGGACGTTCCGTCCCGGAAACTCGATCTCTACTTTGAGCTGTCCGCCCCGCCCCGCCACGGGTAGTACGGGCATCCTCGACGTGTCGACGACCGGGTACATGTGCTGCTGGTCACCGGACGCTTCGATCTCCTGGCGGAAATATCCGCGCCGGTAGAGCAGCCCAACGGCCACGAACGGCAGCCCGAGATCGGAAGCAGACTTGGTGTGGTCGCCGGCCAGCACACCGAGGCCGCCGGAGTAGATGGGCATCGAGCTGTGAACCCCGTGCTCGGCGCACAGGTAGGCAATGGGACCTCCGATGGCATTGGCGTGATGGCGATCCCACCAGGTGTCGCTCGCGTCCATGTACTCGTCGAACCGCCGGGCCGTATCGGCGTATTGATCTTGGAACACCTCGCTGTCTTCGAGTGACCTCCAGGTGGCAGGATCGACCACCGACAGCATCTCGACTGGATTGCGGTACTGGGTCCACAGCTCAGGGCTGATCGACCGCCAGATCTGGTTCATGGCGTCCCACGACCACCAGAGGTTGTAGGCGATGTCGTACAACCGCGAGAACGCCTGCGGAATACGAAGCTCGGCCCCTGGGAGAGATGGAATATCTACGCGCATCAAAAAGGAAATCCTTGCTGGGGTGAAGGCCGCGAGATTACCTCTTTGTGGGTGGATGAGCCACCACCGGGTCCGGAAGCTGTGCTGATCGAGTACCCCGCCGCAGTTGAGTACCCTGGCCGGGACGCCGACCAGGAGTGGACTCACGATGGCCTTCACAGACGGGATCGCCGATTTCCGATCCGACACGGTGACCCGGCCCACGCCCGAAATGCGGCGGGCCATGGCGGAGGCCGAAGTCGGAGACGACGTGTACGGCGAAGACCCAACCGTCAACGCCCTGGAAGAGGAATCGGCGGCCGCGGTCGGCAAACCTGCCGCCGTGTTCGTGCCCACCGGCAGCATGGGCAACCAGTTGGCAATCGGGACATTGACCCGATCCGGAGACGAGGCGCTCTGCGTCGAGGCCGCCCACGTGCGCAACTACGAGATGGCTGCTGCGGCGGCGGTGTCGGGGGTGCAATTCCGCACGCTGCCCGGACCGGGCGGTCGAATGACGGCGGAAGAAGTCCAGGCAGCCATCGATCAATCGCACTACCACATGCCCCGCATCTCACTGTTGGTGTGGGAGAACACACACAACGTTTCGGGCGGAACGGTGGTCCCGTACCAGATGATGGTCGCGGCGAGCGCGGTGGCCCGTGATGGTGGCCTCTCGGTGCACATCGACGGCGCTCGCATCTTCAACGCCGTAGCGGCGACCGGAACACCCGCCGAAGATTTCGCAGCTCTGGCCGACACCATTCAATTCTGCTTCTCAAAGGGACTCGGTGCCCCGATCGGCTCGGTCCTGTGCGGCTCGGAAGAAGTGATTGCCGAAGCCCGGCACGTCCGCAAGCGCTTGGGAGGAGGCATGCGGCAGGTGGGAGTCATCGCAGCACCGGCTCGAATCGCCCTGCGGGATCGTGAACGCATAGGGGAGGATCACCTGGTCGCTCGCCGGCTGGCCGAAGGCCTGGCCGACCGCTACCCGGAGGCGGTAGATGTTGCCCGGGTCGAAACCAACATGGTGGTCGTCGATAGCAGGTCGTTTCCGTTTCAGGTAGCCGAGCTGGTCGGTCGCTTGCGTGAGCAGGGGGTCATCATCGGGACGCTCGGGCCCCACATGATCCGGTTGGTGACGCATCGCGATGTGAACCAGAACGATGTCGAGCGGTTATTGGCGGTTGTCGACGAATTGAGGCAGTGAGCGTGTCGGGTCCGGCTTCCTCGTAACCACCCGCGGCTCGTTCTAGTCTCACCCCCTATGCGCTTCGCAGTTCTGTTTCCAGGACAGGGAAGCCAGCACGTCGGGATGGGAGCGGAGCTCTTTGAAGCCCGTCCTGATCTGCTGGGCTCGACCGCCGACCACCTTCTGGGCTGGTCGCTGCGCCACCTGTGCCTCGAAGGACCCGAGTCGGAGCTGACCCGGACCGACCGCGCCCAACCGGCGCTGTTCGCCGTGGCCTACGTGCTCTGGGAGGAGTTTTCCCGCCTGCTGGGCGGTGCTCTGCCGTCGGCGGCTGCCGGCCATTCACTGGGCGAGTACACGGCGCTGACGGCAGCCGGTGTGTTCGATTACTTCACGGGGTTGCGGGTGGTATCCGACCGAGGACGTGCCATGGCCGACGCCGCCGCCCGCCAGCGGTCGGGGATGGCTGCCCTGCTCGGCTGTGACCTGGAGACGGCCGAAATGATCGCTCGCACGAGGCGCGACGATGGAGGGAGGTTGTGGGTGGCCAACGTCAACGCTCCCGGCCAGGTGGTCGTGGCCGGTGCAGAGGCCGACCTCGAGTGGCTCGCTGCCCATGGCGGCGAATTGGGGGCTCGCCGGGTCACCCGGCTGAATGTGGCAGGCGCCTTCCATACTCCACTCATGGCGTCCGCCACCGACCGGCTGAGAGAATCCCTCCATACTGTTGCGCCTGCGCTACCGTCGTTTCCTGTGTGGGCGAACGTGACTGCTCGCCCCGCCACCCTTTCGAAGGTGTGCGATCTCCTGGCCGGTCAGGTGGAGTCGCCGGTCCGGTTTGCGGAGAGCCTCGAAGACATGGCGGGGACGGTCGACGCTTTTGTACATGTAGGGCCCGGCGACGTGACGGCGGGCATGGCCAGGCGTTCAACGTCGGGCCGCCAGGTCCTGGTCGTCAACGACCTGAGTTCGGCGGCTGCGGTCGCCGATCATCTTCAACAGTCGATTGTGTGAGGGAGAAGTGATGCGGTACGCCGAAATTACCGGATGGGGAAAATGCGTTCCGCCCTCCATTCTGACCAACACCGACCTGGAGGTGCTCACCGACACCACTGACGAGTGGATCACCACTCGCACCGGTATCAAAGAGCGGCACATCTCCCACGTGGACGTCTCCGACATGGCGGTGGTGGCTTCCCACCACGCCCTGGCGGCGGCCGGTCTCGAACCGACCGACATCGATCTGATCGTATTGGCCACCTGCACCGCCGACCTCGTCATCCCGGGCGCCGCCTCGCTCGTGCAAGCCAAACTGGGCGCCACCAACGCCGCCGCCTTCGACCTGAACGCCGCATGTTCCGGGTGGATCTATGCCCTCAACGTCGGGACCCAGATGGTGAAAGGCGGAGGGCACAACAAGGTGCTGGTTATCGGTGCAGAGAAGCTGTCGTTCTTCCTCGATTTCACCGACCGGGCGACGGCCGTGCTGTTCGGAGACGGGGCGGGAGCCGTTGTGCTCGAGGCAACCGATGAACCGGTGGGGTTGCAGTCGGTTGAGATAGGGACGGACGGTTCGGTAGCCGGCATCCTGTGCGTGCCCGGCGTCGGCACTGCCGGGAACCGATATCAAGGCGATCCGAGTGAGTACGCCATCCACATGGACGGCCCCGAGGTGTTCCGGCGGGCGGTGACGGCCATGGGTCAGGCTTCGAGCCGGGTGGTCGAGCAAGCCGGCCTTTCGGTCGAGGACGTCGATCTCCTGATTCCCCACCAGGCCAACGTCCGGATCATCGATGCCACCGCTCGCAAGTTGAAGCTGGCCCCCGAGCAAGTCTTCGTGAACATCGCCTCCTACGGAAACACGTCCGCGGCGACGATCCCGATTGCGCTCACAGAAGCCATCGAGGAAGGACGGGTCACTCCCGGTGCCAACCTGGTCTTTGCGGCGTTCGGGGCCGGCCTGACCTGGGCGGCTGCCGTGGTGCGGTGGGGCCGGAGGGTGGAACCGCTCGGTTCGAGCGATGCTCACCTGCCCCCGGTCGACAAGACGGCCGTGGAACTCCTCGAACCCAATATCTCCTTCTACGGGGACGGGCGGGGGACCGAGTGACGAGAGTGGCGCTCGTCACCGGTGGATCGCGCGGTATCGGTCGGGCCGTGGCGTTGGAGCTGGCCGGACACGGGAACCGCGTCGCCATCAACTACGCCGGCAATGACGACGCGGCCGCCGAGGTGTTGGAAGTGATCATGTCGACCGGGAAGGAGGCCATGACCATCAAAGCCGACGTCAGCGACCCGGGCGACGTGGATCGCCTGTTCGCAGAGGTGAACCATCGACTTGGTCCGGTCGACATCCTCGTCAACAACGCCGGCATCGCCCGCGACCGGCTCGTGCTCCGCATGGCTACGGCCGACTGGGACGAGGTCATCAACACCAACCTCCGATCCGTTTACCTGTGTAGTAAGGCAGCTCTGCGCCCCATGGTGCGCGCCAAGTGGGGGAGGATCATCAACATCAGCTCGGTAGCCGGTATCGCCGGCAACGCCGGACAGGCCAACTACGCGGCCTCGAAGGCAGGGATCATAGGTTTCACCAAATCGGTGGCGAAAGAAGTGGGGTCGAGAGGGATCACCGTCAACGCGGTTGCTCCCGGCTTCATCGATACGGACATGACGAACGACTTGTCCGATGACGTACGCCAAGCTGCATCCGCAACGATTGCCGTCGGTCGGTTCGGGTTTCCGCGTGAGGTCGCGTCGGCCGTCGGCTATCTTGCCTCGGACGACGCCGCCTATGTCACCGGCCAGGTGCTCGTTGTGGACGGAGGCATGGCGCTCTAAGGGAGGAAAGATGGATCGAGCGGAAATCGAAAGTCGCATCAAGAACCTGCTGGTCAGCGAGCTCGGTTTGGATGAGGCGAAAATCTCGGCGGAAGCGAGGTTCGAAGAGGACCTCGAGGTGGACTCGCTGGGTGTGGTGGAACTGCTGATGGCCCTCGAAGACGAGTTCGGGGTCAAGATCCCCGACGAGGAAGCAGAAGAGATTGGCACGGTCGGCGAAGCGGTTGACGTGGTCGTAGCGAAGCTAGCCGGCTGAGGCCACCGATGCGCACGCGCGAGCGGCGGGTCGTAGTGACCGGGCTGGGTGCCGTCACCCCGGTCGGGCTGACCGTCGACGACTTCTGGAAAGCCTTGTTGTCCGGCCAGTCCGGCATCGACGAGATCTCATCCTTCGATACGACGGGCTTTGCGGTCCGGATAGCGGGCGAGCTCAAGGGTTTCGATCCGGAGGTGTACATCAGCCGCCGGGAGGCCCGCACCATGGACCGCTACGCGCAATTGTTCTATGCGTCGACCGCGCAGGCTCTCGACGATGCCGGTGTCGACTACACGGATGATCCGGATGCGGGGCTCCGTACCGGTGTGGTCATCGGCTGCGGCATCGGCGGCATCATCTCCGTGCAAGAGTCCATGGACATCATGTTCACGCGCGGTGGGGATCGCATGAGTCCGTATACCATCACCCAGATCATTCCCAACATGGGGGCTGGGTACGTGTCCATTGCCTTCAATCTGCTCGGTCCGATCAGCTGCACGGTGACGGCCTGCGCCGCCTCGGCAAATGCCATCGGCGACGCCGCCGAGATGATCCGGCGCGGTGCCGCGGATGTGATGGTGGCCGGCGGCGTGGAAGCCCCCATCCGCGAATACGCGGTGGCGGGGTTTGCCCAGGCCCGCGCCCTGTCTACGCGCAACGACGATCCGTCGGGAGCCTGTCGTCCGTTCGACGCCGACCGCGACGGGTTCGTGATGGCGGAAGGAGCGGCCTCGCTGATCCTGGAGGAGCGTGATTACGCGCTGGCCCGCGGGGCCCGTATCTACGCGGAAATCCTCGGCTACGGGATGTCATCGGACGCCTACCACATCACGCTTCCCAAACCGGGTGGCACCGGTGCGGCTCG
This sequence comes from Acidimicrobiia bacterium, assembly GCA_035282865.1. GTDB lineage: Bacteria > Actinomycetota > Acidimicrobiia > Spongiisociales > UBA4744 > UBA4744. The sequence continues at coordinate 11,040 of DATEVB010000077.1, forward strand.
AGCCATGACCGCCGCTATCGAGGATGCCGGGATCGATCCCGCACACATCGACTACATCAACGCCCACGGGACTTCAACTCCGGCCAACGATTCGACCGAAACCGCAGCCATCAAGCTGGCGCTGGGCGAGAAAGCGGCCCGACAGGTGGCGATCTCATCCACCAAGTCCATGACCGGCCACACCCTGGGAGGGGCCGGAGCCGTAGAAGCGGTGGCGAGTGTGCTGGCCATCCGCGATGGGATAGTGCCGCCCACCATCAACTACACCACCCCCGACCCCGAATGTGACCTCGATTACGTCCCGAACGAAGCCCGCCGTATGGAAGTTGCGACGGTGATGAGCAATTCGTTCGGCTTCGGCGGTCACAACGTGGCACTCATCTTCGGGAAACACGAGTCCCGGTAGAGCTTCATTCTTGGTGGTGCGAGCTCCCGCCGAACGGCACGCTGGTCGGTGCGTGTGGCAACACACGACCAACGAGGAACGCGAGACCGTCTACTCCGGGTCGGGCTGCGGGACCTCACAACCGGGACCGGGAGGTTCCCGACCCCGGCGCACCGCCTGCTGCCACTCGTTGAGCGATCGGAGCGCCAGCACCGCAACTACCAGGACCCCGGCGGCGGTAACCAGGGCGGCTCCGGCTCCCACCAGGACGGCCAGCGGGGCGCAACCTTCCGGTCGGCAACTGACCGTCATCACGCTCCACCCGATGACCCCACCGATGACCAACCCGATCGCCACCGGGATCAGCACCCACGGGTTGGGACTTCGCCGGTTCACACGTCCCCCTGATTTCTAGGCCGTCCCCGGCCGTCGAGTCCGGCCGCCTCGAGCACCTCCGGTGGCGCCAGCTCGGGAGGAATCGGGACCAAATCCACCGGAGCGGCCGCCTGGGACAGGGCGGCTTGTCGAACCTCCGGCGACCACGCCAGAGCGGTGAACACGGCGACGCCCAACCCCAGTGCCAGCGCTCCCGGCCATGAGAGACCGGCCACAGCCACCACGCCCAAAACAGGTATTGCACCCCGCACCGCCCACAGGGCGGGCAACCATGCTTGCGAATAGGCCCATGCCGCCGCTACCGCGCACCCGCTCAGCAACCAGCCACCCAGCGGAACACCTCCCGGAGCAGTTACCGCCACCAAGGCGGGGAGGCCGACCAATCCGAGACCCATGATCACAGCCTTGGGGGGTGGTCCGTCTGCCGGAGGCAGCTTGCGCAGCCAGCCGCCCAGCCAGGGTCCGGCCACCGCGCCGACCCCCAGCGCGCTTACCACCACCGCGCCGATCCACCATCCGCTCACGTCGAAGAACACGCCGAGGACGGCCTGACCTCCGAGCAGCAGGAACGCGGTTGGCCGGGTCCATCGACCGCGCGAGAAGACAACACCCACTGCGATAACGGTTCCCAGGATGAGCAGATCCGTAGCCAGCAGGGCCGCGGTCGAAACGGCCAACGGTCCCGACCCGAACATCAGAACCAGAGCCCATCCGATGGAGGCCAGCAGGATGGTCGTGGCGACGAGAAGGGGGGAACGTTGCACGACGAACATTATGCCCCGGATGGAGTGGCACCGGACATGGCGGGCAAGGGGGTACCCTGACCGTCATGCACCAACTCTGGCCCGGAGAGTTCGTGTACTGCCCGCAGTGCGCGACACCGTTGGACCAACGGCTGGTGGGCGGCAGGCGACGGTCGGTGTGCCCGGCGTGCGGTTTTGTGCACTTCCGGAATCCGGGGGTGGGCGTGGCAGCATTCGTCGAGGACGAGGCCGGGCGGATCCTGATGATCCGGCGCGGCCCCGGCGCTACCCAGCCGGGGCTATGGGCGATTCCCGCCGGGTACGTCGACTACGGGGAGGATGTCCGGGAAGCAGCCGCCCGGGAGATGCTCGAAGAAACAGGGCTCGAGGTCGCTATCGGGGAACCGATCTTCGTCGCCTCCAATTTCCACGATCCGGCCAAGCTGACGGTCGGTATCTGGTTTCGCGGGTCGGTGGTTGGCGGCCGTCTCGAGGCCGGCGACGATGCCGACGGCGTCGGCTTCTTTGCCCTTGACGATATGCCACCGCTGGCCTTCGATACCGATCGGGAACTCTTCACCCTGCTCAAGGCCGAACGGTCCGCTGAACAGGGTTAGGAACTCGCCCCTCGAGCCGGAGGCGGGAACAGCCCGCTCTTGATCGAGGGTCCCCATCTTGCCGTTTCCCGCCAGGGAGTCCCAGGCTCCAAGGTAATCACTTCGGCATGCTCCGGCTTGTCGCTCGAAAACCAAGCGAATGGCCGTCCGGTCAGGGCAAGGTGAGCGGCCTGGATGGGATCCTGGTGCGATACAACGACCAGCTCACCGTCGGGATGGGCGAGGTGCAGGCTGCGGATGACCCCTTCCATTCGGCCGGCCATCTCAGCGAGGGACTCGGGTGAGAACGGCATATCCCAGGGATGTTCGAGATAGGCAGCCACCTCCCCGGGGAACCTGTCGTCGAGTTCTTCCCAGCGCAGACCCCGCCACCGCCTCGACAGGCCGAATTCGGTGAGTTGTTCGACGATGTCGATCTCGACCCCGTGCGGGTTGGCAATCGCCGTGGCGGTTTGTATTGCCCGGGTGAGGGGCGATGAGCACACGGCGCTGATCGGGCGATCCGACAGATGGATCGTCGCCTCCCCGGCCTGAGCCTCACCGTCCGCGCTCAAGCCGAATCCCTGGAGGTCGGCGTACACGATGTGATCGGGGTTTTCGACCTCGCCGTGTCGGACCAGGTGCACTCTGCTTGCCATGGGCGATGAGTGTAGAAGCTTGCGTTCTCAGCTACCTTGAGAACATGGAGGCCGGCCGGTTCACCGAACCCATCCTGCATGTGGACATGGATGCGTTCTTCGTTGAGGTCGAACGCCGGGACAGACCTGATTTGCGCGGGCGCCCGGTGATGGTGGGCGGTACCGGAAACCGGGGCGTCGTCGCCGCCGCGTCGTACGAAGCGCGCACCTACGGCATCAACTCGGCGATGCCCATGATTCATGCGCGACGTCTCTGCCCGGCCGCGGTTGTCCTACCGCCCGATCACCGCAAGTACCGGACTGCTTCCGAGCAGGTCTTCGGCATCTTCCGCTCCTTCACTCCGCTCGTCGAAGGTCTCTCCCTCGACGAAGCCTTTCTCGATGTTGCGGGGCTCCGGCGCCATTACCCGCATCCCATCGCCATCGGCATCGAAATCCGCGCCCACCTTCGGCAGGAACTCGGACTTCCGGCTTCGGTCGGCATCGCCACCAACAAATTTCTTGCCAAGCTCGCTTCGGAGGCCGCCAAGCCTGATGGTATCCGGCATGTGCCTGCGGACGAGACGCCGGCGTTTCTTCACCCGCTACCGGTTCGGTCGCTGTGGGGGGTTGGGGAAGCGACCCACGCGGCGCTCGAACGACTCGGCGTGAAGACAGTTGGAGATCTCGCCGAAGTCCCACTGGTGACGCTCAAGAAATGCCTGGGCCAAGCAGCGGGCAGTCTTCTCCATGAGCTGGCCTGGGGTCGCGATCCGCGGCAGGTTGTGCCGGAATCAGCCGCCAAATCCATATCCGTCGAGGAGACCTATGAACGCGACCTGGTTGGTCGGGAAGCCGTAGAGGGAGAGCTCCTTCGACACGCCGACCGGCTGGCCGGGCGGTTGCGGGCCGCCGGAGTGGCAGGGCGTACCCTGACCGTCAAACTCCGCTTTGCCGACTTCACCACTGTCACCCGTTCAGTGACCATGGGCAGCGCAACCGACGTTGCCCGTGACCTGTATCGGGCGGCCGGGGACCTGCTCGCCAACCTCGCCCTCGACACAAGGCCGATCCGTCTGGTCGGGGTGGGCATGACCGCCCTGACTCCGGCCACCGTGCCGCGGCAACTAGCCGTCGACCGACCTGCCAAGTGGGATGACCTCGCCGATGCCGTCGATCGGGTTCGCCATCGCTATGGAAGCGGCTCGATCCGCCCGGCCAGGTTGGTCGAGGACGCAGAGCGGGAAGATTGAACTCATCCGGCTTCCCCCTTCCACAATCCCGTCGCATCGTATAATGTCGTCACGGGTCGTGAAGGTTGCGACCAAGCGGGAGCCCCCGATGCCATTGGACGAGCGAGAACAGCGCATACTCTCAGAGATAGAGCGCCGGTTCTACGAAGAGGACCCTGACCTGGCCCAGACGGTGCGTAGCATCGAGAAATCGGCTGGTTCGCGTCGCACGCTCTACCTGGCGATTGGCGGTCTCGTCGTCGGTGTTGGGCTCACCCTGGCCACATTCACCTTCAACCAATGGCTGGCGCTGGCAGGATTCATGGTGATGGTCGTCTCCGGTACCGCCGTTGTTCAGGTGCTGAGGAGGCGAGCCGGAAAGGCACCCATCGGCCTTCCGGCAGCCGGCACGATAGGGGAGTGGATGAACAGATTCAAGGGCAGGGGGCCTTTTCGGCGCTGACCGATTCAGCGAGCTAGAGTGGCGCCCTCAAGGTTCGGTCCCCAGGTTCGGGGAGCCCGGGTAAGGGCAGTCCGGATCGACCGAAACGGCAGAACGCGGCTGACGAGGACTCCCAGAGGCCGCCCTGGAACACTGTGGGGAGTGAGGATTGGACGACGGGTTCACCGCGCAGCAGGCGTCACTGCTGACCGCTTGCACACAGCATCAGCTCCGGTACTGGGACAGGGTCGATTTGGTAAGGCCATCAATTCAGGGAACGGGCGGCAGGCCCGGGGTGCGGCGCTTGTACTCGTTCCGGGATCTGGTGGCACTCCGGGTGGTGAGGAGCCTGCTGGACAATGGCATGTCGGTCCAGCGGGTGCGGCGGGCATGGGACTATCTGCGGCGGAACGCCGACATGGAATCTCACCTCTCGGAAGTGAAACTGGTCACCGATGGCAAAACGATCTTTCGAATTGCTTCCGGCGACGAAGAGCTGCTCGACGCCCTTCGGGAAGGGCAACTCGCCTTCTTTGTGGCGATCGACAGCATCACCCGAGCCGTCGAAGAGGACGTCACTCGCTTCGAGCTTGATCGAGATTCGTTCCTAGAGATCCTCCGCCGAGTGGAAGATGATGTTGTCACCGAAGCAGCCGAGGCGGCCGGTGGTTGATTAGTCGCGGTCCCACCATTTGAGAGACCGAATCCGCAGCCAGGACATGACCCGGTCGAAGGGTGGATAGACGTCGCGAAGATAACTCTCGGTCTGTTCAAACGAATCGGTCGCCTGCTCGACTTTGACCGTGGGCAGCGGTCGATCCGGACCGTACAGGGCTTCCGCCACGTTCCTGGCCAGAGGGGTCAGCGAACGGTGAAGGGACGAGGCCACCTCGGCGTGGGTCTGGTCAGGAGCGGGCGGACGACCGAGATCGGTGAGCCGGTCCACTATCTCCTCCCAGGCGCCGGTGATATCTCCCTCCTTCATCCTCCGCAGTCTGCGCCGTCTCCGGATCCACTTGGCGAGGGGGATGACTCCGACGATGGCAGCCAGCGCCAGAAGGATGGCCTGGAAGGTCGTGACGCGGATACGGTTTGAGGTCTCCAGCGGCAGGCCGTCGGGACCGAGGGGGATGGATTGATCCTCGAAGTCGGGAGTGTCCGGGTTGACCGGCTGTCCATTGCCGTCCGGTCCACCCGTCTGGTCAACCGACTCTCCAGGCGCCGGGATGAAATTGCGGGCATCGAAGCCGACACCGACTGCGTTGGAGTTGGCCGAGGGGTTGACCTGGTCACCGCGCGGGGTGGGATCGAAGCCGACCCAACCCTGCCCGTTCATCCACAATTCCACCCAGGCGTGGGCGTTCTTGCCTCTGATGATGATGCTGCCGTCCGCCGTCTTCTCGCCTGGTGTGAATCCGAGTACCACACGGCTGGGAATCAAGAGGGAGCGGGCCATGGCCGCCATCGCCGTGGCGAACTGCTCGCAATATCCAGTGCGGTAGTTGGGGCTGTCTTCGTCGAGAATCCAGGCGGAGAGGTCGCGAGCCGAGTGGCCCGGATCGATATCGATCGAATACGTGAACTCGTCGGGATCGCGGAACCATGCCTCGAGCAGGAGGGCTTTCTCGAAGGCCGTCACCCCGTCCTGGGTCAACTCGGTTGCTTTGGTTTCCAGGCCGGGATCGAACTCGTCGGGTAGGTCGAGGTACTCGTTGATGTCGGCGGGACGAACGAGACCCTGGGCGGTCGGTGCCTTGGGTTGCGCCGTGAAGACCCCCCGATTGGCAGCCTCCTGAAAGATGGGTGACAACTGGTTACGTTGACTCGGTTGGCTGGCCAGCACTCCGAGATCCGGGACCGGTACATTCGAAACGACCCGGTATGTGAGACCCTCCCACGTTCTGAGATCGAACGGGATTGAGGCGTCGGCGCGGACCCGGAAGCTCTGATTGAGCAGCGCCGACTCGGAGTTGATCCAGGTTGCAGAGTGGAGCGTTGGCAATGCATTCTGGGTCAGGGTGGCGATGGTGATGGTTTGGGTGACAGGCACGGTCTCGCCGCGAAAAGCATGCTCGGGGTCCTCCCAGGGGTCATTCGGGCGGGGAATCCGGGTCGCCAGGCGGCCCGGGAACCAGTTCTCACCGTCGAATTCTTCCAGGGTGAAGAGCTTCCAATACAGATTGTCCGGAACGTCTTCGCCCTCGACCCTGGCGATGAACACCGGTTCCTCGCTCCGAGAGACGAGGTCGGTTTGAGTGATATTGGCGAACAAGTTGAAAGACACACCACTGAAGATGCCACCACCCAGGCCGGTTTGAGCCCGCCAGTTGAGGAAGCCACTCGCAGGAACGAAGCCGGCGGCGGCATTGGATCCGACCACGGAAATGACCACAACGACGGCCACAAACAGTGATGGAAAGAGGGGAGCATTCACCGGGACGTGTCCCGTTGTGGACCGGCGGCGCAACCGGCCTGCGGTCAGGCTGCGCTCATCCAGGGCAACGGCCAGCAGGGCAAGAGCCGCGACTGCCAGGACGGCCGTAGTCCAACCAACCCCGGGCGGTACCCGGTCGATGGTGGCGATCTGCAAATAGAACAGCAGAGGAGGAAGTAACGCCGGGGTGGGGTGACTCGACAGCAATCCCCAGGCGAGCATCGCGCCCAGAATCCAGAAGGTCACGGTGAGGATGAGGATGAGTCCGGCGGCCGGGAACACCGGCGCCGCCCCAAACCGGATCAGCCCGACCGCAAAACCCAACTCCGTGCCGAGCGTCGAGAAGGTGTCAAGCGACGGAAGGAGCCCCAGTACCAGGGTGTCCGCGGCGCCCAGTCGGAAGGCCGCCAGAAACAGACCGCTCAGGTTGAGCAGGGCGGTTCCCAGCCTGCCGACCCGGTATGAAACCGCCGTCCAGGTGACGACCGCACCCAGCAGAGCTCCGGCCACCAACGCCAATTGCCATGGTGGTCCATCCTCGATCGGTCGAAGCAACCGCTCCATGCGGAGGAGTGCCAGAAAGATGGCCGCCGCGCCGGCTATCCAGCTGAAACGGTAGGCCATGGTGCACTCGTTGCGTTGAGCCAAGCGTTAGCCCAGCTGCCGTCCGGCTTGATAGCCATCGTGAGGGTGCCCCCGCGCTGAAAAACGGCCACGGTGGCTGAGGACTGCTGTGCCACCGTCATCAGCACGGTCGACGGGAAGTTGCGGGTGAGGAGCTGGCCGACCGCCAGCAGCTCACCATCCGGGACCCCGGTCACCAGCACGAGGGCACCGCCCCGACCGCCCTGCCGCAGCCGCAGGGCGGCGGCCCGGAGGTCAAGACCGTCGGTCGGTTGCACACCGGCCAGAGCTTCCATCGACTTGGCGTACGCACCGGGCTCTGCACTGCTGATCGGCGCTCCTCCCGTCCAGAGATCGGCATCGAATCCGGATGACAGTAGATGGCGGATTACCGAAGCAGCCCCACTCACGGCCTTTTCGAAAGCTTCTACACTGTCGTAGCTGGAACCCCGCGCGTCGAAGAAGACCAGAGCCCGCGACTGCCACGGCGTCTCCAATTGCCGGATCATCAGTTCATCGCGCTTGGCAGTAGAGGGCCAGTGCACCCGCCTCAGGTCATCGCCCGTCTGGTACTCGCGGAGCGTGTAGAAGTCCTCGCCGCCTCGATGGCTGAATTCCGGTTGAGAGGCGTACATCGATGGATCCAACCCGCGCAAAACGGGCAGACCGGACAGCTGTTCAACCGCGGGGTAGACGATCAAGCGATCCGCTTGCCCAACCAACTGGCTGCGGTCGGCCAGGCGTAGCGGGTCCGTGACGGAAATTCGGAGGGGACCGACATTGTAGATGCCGCGCGGTTTGCACAGAATCTGATACGTGGCAGTCGCGGTCTCATCCGGCGCCAACCGGGCCGCTGCGAAACGGGCCGAACCAAGGCCGGCTACCTCGTCTTCGGCCGCCAGGTTCCACACCCCGCGGATTCCGGCGTTGGTCAGCGAAGCTTCGACAACCGTCTGTTCCCCTTCGTGAACCAGGTTGGGGGAGAGACGGCGGGTCACGGCAACAGATGGATCTGAGCGCCGCACGAACACGAATGCCGCGGTGGTCCCAACCGCCAGGAGCAAACTGATGCTCAAGAGCTCCGGCTCGCCGAGCGCTACCCACAGCACGAACAGGGCCAGGCTGGCTCCGAGGGCCGCCCAGCCTCTGTCCGTGAGCATCAGCTGGTCGCCCTTGTCCCCGGCACGCGCAAGTGGTGGAGCACGGAGTCGAGCACATCGCTGATTTTGGTTCCCCGCATCTGGGCTTCAGGTCGCATGGCCATGCGGTGCTCGAGCACGGTTCCTGCCACCGCTTTGATGTCATCCGGGGTGACGTACTCGCGGCCGGCGACCGCCGCCCGGACTCGGGCCACTCGCTGCAGGTGCAATGCCGCCCTTGGCGAAGCACCGAGCATGAGTTCGCCATGCCGTCTCGTTGCCTCGACCAGATCAACTATGTAACCCTGTATAGAGGGCGCCACATGCACGTGGTCGCCGACGTCCGCCATTTCCAGGACCTGATCTCCGGTCACCACCGGTTTGAGGCCTTCGAAGGTGGAGCGGATCCCGTGAGTTTCGAGAATCTCCAGCTCTTTGTTGCGGACCGGGTACCCGACCACCAGTTTCATCATGAAACGGTCGAGTTGAGATTCCGGGAGCGGGTAGGTTCCCTCATGCTCGAGCGGGTTTTGCGTAGCGCCGACCATGAAGGGAGCTTGCAGGGGCCGAGTGGTACCGTCGACGGTCACCTGCCGTTCCTCCATGGCTTCGAGGAGCGCCGCTTGGGTCTTCGGACTTGCCCGGTTTATCTCATCGCCTAGGACGATGTTGGCGAAGATGGCGCCCGGCTTGAAGACGAAGTCGCTCTTCTGTCGATCCCAGATGGATACCCCGGTGATGTCCGAGGGGAGGAGGTCGGGTGTGAATTGGACACGATTGAAGGTGCAGTCGATCGACCGGGCGAGCGACTTGGCGAGCAGCGTTTTGCCTACGCCCGGCACGTCTTCGATCAGCACATGCCCCTGGGCGACCAGGCACATCGTGATCAGTTCGATCACGTCGCGTTTGCCCTGGATGACCCGCTCTATGTTGGAGACGATGGCTTCAAAACGCTCCGAGAACCACTGAATGCGGTCGGCAGCAGGGATGGCGACACTCAATGGGGTTGGCCTCCTGAGCGGGTTTGCCGAAAGCCTATCAGAGCTTCGTCTTTGCGCTCCGGCCCGATCCCATATAATCAAGGCAGCGTTCGGGGCGAGAGGAGGCGCGTGCGCTGGGGACTTGGTGCCGTCGCGCGGCATCCCGGGTTGTGGCCCGAGGCTGTTCGCGCTCTGGTTGCGATATCACCTGATGGGTGGTGGCGTACCTTTCCGTTCGTTCCACGCGCCGATTCGAAATACTCAACGTGGCGAATTGCGACGGCATATGGGACGGAAACAGCCTCGGTGCAGGGGGACGATCTGATCAGCTACCTCCGATGGCGAAGACGACAGCGGAGCGCCGGATGAACGACGATCTGCGCACCGCTCTGTCGGCAATCGAGGGAGTTGATCGATGCGAAGTCGAACTGGCCGATACCGGGCCTGTGGCCATTCGGGTTGGCCTGGCCCGGGGCGCCGACCGAAGAGCCGTGGCCGAGGCGGTGCAGGGCTTGCTCGAAGCCTACGGTCTCCGGTCCCGGGTCGCACCGGATCGGCGTCGACCCGGTCCCGATTCGCCCCCTGCCCCACCGGCGAAACCACCGCCACCGGCTCCGGGTCCTGGACCGGGTCCAGGTCCACCCCGCGTGGTCATGGAATCGTCTGGCCCGTCGATCCAACCGTCGGTTGGGCTTGGTATCGAGGCGGTGACCGTTTCCGAAACCGTGGACGGGGTGGTTGTTACCGTGATGGCCGGTGGGGGGCGAACGGCGACGCGTCGGGCGCGTCGCACCGAAAAAGCGCTTCACGAAGCCATCGTTGCCGCCGTTGGTGAACTGGTCGACCCCGCCGCGCCCCCTGCCGGTCTGCGAGCCCTTGAGCATTCCGAGGCCTTTCCGGCGATGACCGTGTACCTCGAAGGACCCGACGGCCTGGTCCGGGTCGGGGCTTCCCTGGTTGCGGCTGGCAACCCGTTTGCCTTTGCGCAGGCGGTCTGGGCGGCACTACAGGCCTGACCACATCGTTCTCGGCCATTCGCTGTGCGCTATTCGGATTCGGGCAGGCAACGTGAAGCGAGGAAGCCGTTGCTCAGGATGCCCGGGCCGGGGTCATCTCGTCGGGGAACGGAATCAGCTCGATCAGCACGTCCCGGCCGGCCTCCTGCTCGACGATCTCGGTGGCAACACCGGCGAATCGTCCGCGGTAGTTCTGTTGCTTCGTCAGCACATCTCTGATCAACAACCGGCCGGGGTCGGTGGCCGGATCCGAGAGGGCGGGTAGGTCCGCCTCATCAGTGCTGATGACGCTGACGCCCCGCAACCGGAGGTCGTGCAGCATGATCTCTTGCACCATGATGTCGGCCGACAGAACCGCCAGGTTGGGGATCAGGACCGTATCGACGTGTCCTGCCGAAATGATCCCCAGCAGAGAGCGGTACCCATCGCGATCATCGGCGGCGTCTCCGCCAAGTGTGTCTTGGCACACCGCAACCAATTGGCACCGATTGTGAGCTACCCAACGCCGGATACGCTCCGACTGGAAGAAAACGGTATCGCCACTGTCGGGCCCTGGAGCGTCACGAACATATCCAATTACGCGCACGGGGTGAGTTTCGTGATGGCCACCAGCTGTGTCAAGTATCTTCACGCTGTGTGGGGAATACCCGGAGATCTCCGCCGGTTGGATCCGGCCGGCTAGTAATCTGGCCGGCATCTTGATGGGAGCTGCCTTTGGCCAAGGCCCTGGTGTTGAACACCACCTACGAACCACTTTCGATCATTACGTCGCGGCGAGCCGTGGTGCTCGTCATCAGCAACAAGGCCGATGTCGTCGAGGCACAGGACACCCTCTGGCGGGCCGAGCGGGTCTCTTTTCAGGTTCCTTCGGTCGTCAAGCTCCGCCGTTTTGTCAGGGTTCCGTACCATCGACGAGTGCCGTTGACCCGAACCGCGGTGTTCGCTCGAGACGGCAATCGATGCCAGTACTGCGGACGTGCAGCCGAGTGCCTGGACCATGTGATACCCCGGTCGAAAGGGGGCACCCACACCTGGGAGAACGTGGTCGCCTGTTGCCGGGTGTGCAACGTACGCAAAGCCGACCACTTTCTGCCGGAGACATCTTTGCAGTTGGTCAAGACGCCTCAGGTGCCGCGCCGTCACGACTGGGTGTTCGCCACAATGGGTTTTCCGGTCGATCCGGCCTGGCATCCGTACCTTCTGGCCAACTCCGCCTGACCTCGCCCACCAACCGTGCCTAGCGCACCAAGATCAGCGAACAGGGAGCCAGCCGCGCCAGCTTGGTGCCCGTCGAACCGAGCAGACCCTCGAACCGACCCCGTCCGTGCGTCCCGATGATGAGCAGGTCGGCATCGAGTTCGGCAATCAATTCCAGAACGGCGGAGGCCGGGGCGTCGCTCTCTCTGGCGACGACGTTCGGTGTGATCCCTCTCGATTGGAGGGCCTGTTTCGTTGCATTGATCCGTTTGGAAGTCTGGTCGTCGACATAGCGGGCGATCATCGCGTCGTCGCCGGGCCAGTTCGGCGACAGTGTGCCGGCGGTAGGTTGCCCAACGTACTCGTGGTCTTCATCGATGTTCGCCCTGGGAGGTGGCGTCCGGTAGAACCCTCGCAGTTCCGTCAAGAGCGTGCGGGGCACTTCAACCACAGTGGCCAGGGTCACGGTGTCACCCTCCTCGACGAGGCGGGCCGCCAGGTCTGCAGCCGTGTCCGGGTCGAGGTTGCCATCGGTGGCGATGATGATCTGCATTTGGGTTGCTCCTTGGTATTGGGGCGAGGATAGTTCAGCAATCCGGTCGGGCGCCGTCGTGCCAAGGGTCAACGCCAATCCAGTCGCGAGCGTCCAGGCGGGCGCCACTGGAGATGCGGCAGCCCGGTCGCGCCAGGTGGAAAAACACCGGCAGGATGTCGTCCGTGGCGGGGATCGTGGTGGGATCTTCATCGGGTAGCGCGGCTGCCCGCATGCCGGTTGCCGTCCCGCCGGGATTCACCGAGTAGACACGACCGACGTCTTTCCACTCATCTGCGAGGGTCTCCAGCCATCCTTCCAAAGCGAATTTGGAGACCGCGTACATGCCCCACCCGGCTCGGCTGATACGTCCGACGCCGCTCGATACGCCGATCACCGTTGGGTGCTGGCCTTCAATCAGCAGGTGGACGAGAGCCTGGTGGAGGAGGTGGACGGCCGTCATGTTGACCTCGAACACCGCCCGCCACGCGTCCTCCGGGTAGTGCGCCAGGGGGGTATGAGGCGGGCCAAGGATCCCGGCGGCGTGGACCACGACATCGAGGCCCGGAGCGCGGGACCCGATGCTGTCCACGATCGCCTGCCGGGTGGTCCGGTCGGTGAGGTCTCCGGTCACGGCATGGGTCCGGTCGGCGGCAAGGCCGGCGATCGTCTGATCGAGATGATCGGGACGGCGGGCAACCGTCCACACCCGAGCACCCTCTCGCGAGTAGCCCCGTACCAGCGCCCGGCCGATGCCGGATGAGCCGCCGGTCACCAGGATTCGCCTGCCATCCAAATGCATGGCAGAAGGATGGCTGGCGGCGGCAGCTCATCCAAGTCCGCACAGGTGGTTCCCAACGTATGGGGCCACATATGGGAAGAAAGGGGCGCGATTGGGTTGACATGTGGTGCGGAATGGGGCATAGTGGTTCGCAGTGGAGGACTACGGATGTTGGACAGGGTGCAATCATGTTCCTCGGTGAGTACCAGCACACACTCGACCCGAAGGGGAGAGTCGTGTTGCCCGCCAAATTCCGCGAACAATTGGCGGATGGTTGTGTCATCACCAAAGGGCAGGAGCGATGCCTCTACGTCTTCCCGCTCGATCGGTGGGAGACGGAGGCAGACCGAGTGAACTCGCTTCCCCGCGATGCCCGGGCCCGCAAGTTTGCCCGGTCGTTCTTCGCCGGTGCCGACCAGCAGGATCTCGACAAACAGGGCAGAGTGCAGATCCCCGCCAATCTCCGCACCTACGGGGACCTCACCAAGGACCTCACCGTGGTGGGAGTATCAGACCACGTGGAGATTTGGGACACGGCGACATGGAATCGCACGTCCGCCCAGGCAGACGAGTTCTACGCCTACATGGAGGAGGCCCTCGGCGAACACAGAACCTGACGCGGCAATCGAGGTCTGGTTCATCGCCAGCCCCCCGGAACCAACGGAAGGCCCCTTACTCCGCCCGCTTCCTTTGGTGCCAGCGCCCGGGGGGCTGGCAATGAATCAGACACCCGAGAGCCGGAAGTTCCACGAAGCAGTGATGGCAGAGGAGGTGGTCGAGCTGTTCCGTCCGTTACACCGTGGTCTCATCGTCGACGCGACCTTGGGCGGCGGCGGCCACAGCCGGCGCATCTTCGATGCACTAGGCGGCAACGTACGAATCCTCGCCTTCGACCGGGATCCGGACGCCGTCCGGGAGGCTCAGAGTATGCGTAGGGATGCCGGCATCGGGGAGCGACTCCAGATCGTCAATCGCAACTACCGGGAAATGGAAGAAGTGTTGATCGAACAGAGCATCGAAGGTATCGACGGCGCCCTCTTCGATCTGGGGGTTTCCAGCCACCAGGTCGAGGAGGGCACGCGAGGTTTCTCGTATCGGTCGGCCGGGCCGCTCGACATGCGCATGGGTCCCGATGCTCCCCACACCGCAGCCGAATTGGTCAACGAATGGCCCGCGGCCGATCTCGCTCGAGTGATTCGATCCTACGGGGAAGAACCCTTTGCCACCCGGATTGCCCGGGCCATTGTGGCCGCCCGTCCGATCGACGACACAGAGCACCTGGCAGAGATTGTTCGGGCGGCTATTCCCGCTGCCACACGTCGGAGCGGGGGGCACCCGGCTCGCAAGACCTTCCAGGCGTTGCGTATCGCAGCCAACGACGAACTCGGGGCGCTCGACCAGGGTTTGGAAACGGCGCTTGGCCGGCTTCGCCTCGGGGGCCGATGTGTCGTCATTTCGTATCACTCGCTCGAAGACCGCATGGTCAAGCGGCGTTTCGCCGCCGGCGCAACCGGCTGCACCTGCCCACCCGATTTCCCGATCTGCGTGTGCGAAAACACCGTGGAACTCCGCCTCCTCACGCGCAAACCACTTCGCCCCACCTCCGAGGAGGTGGCGACGAATCCGCGCGCCCGAAGTGCTCGCCTGCGGGCCGTTGAGAAGGTGGCGGCATGACGGCCCGCCTTGCCCCCGTCCCACAGCAACAGCACCGCATCAGGGTCATACCCGGCCGAGGAATCCAGCCCCTCCGACTGGCTCCATGGCTGCTGTTCACGGCGCTCGTCATCTTCGTCTTCTTTGCGCTCATCTATTCGAGGACCATCCTGAGTGACTCCGCTTTCCGTCTGAGGGAAGTCGAGGCGCAGATTTCCCAGGAACAAGCGACCTATCAACAGCTGCGGCTGGAAGTGGCACGCCTCCAATCACCGGAGCGAATCGTTCCGCTCGCCGAGGGAATCGGACTGGTGCTCCCCAACGAAGTCCGGACCATCGAAGTGGCCAGAGTAACCGGCTTCGAAGGCGGGGCCGAGGCACGGTGGGCGGAAGTGAAATCGATACTCACTGCATCGCCATGAGGACGACCGGACCATGCGCTGGCGACCGGAGTCCCTCGGGTTACCAAGAACCCGAAGGAAGAGGCTCGCCCGTCGGGGTCCGCGCGGAGGTATAGCGTGGCGGGGCGGCAGACGAGCCGCCGCACGGGGATGGGGGTAACCGACTACCGGCTTGTGGTCGTAGGGATTGGCCTTATTACGATCTGGGCGGCCATCGGTGTGCGGCTTTTCCAGGTCCAGATCGTTAGAGCCGATGAGCTGGCCGCGATGGGGCTCGATCAACGCCTCACCGTCAAAGAACTGGCTGCTGATCGCGGCAACATATTCGACCGGGAAGGGCGAGAGTTGGCCATCACGGTGGACGCCACCACGATCTACGCCAACCCTCAACAGGTGACCACTCCGGAAGTCACCGCCACCCTGGTCGCTGCCGCCCTCGAACTCGACGCCGAAGACTTATTCGAGAAACTCACCTCCGACAAGAGTTTTGTTTTCATCGCCCGGCAGGTCGAATGGGGGCAAGCCGAGCCGGTCACCAAACTCGGGCATGCCGGCATCCACTGGTATACCGAACCGAAACGGGTCTATCCCGCCGGGAGCATGGCCGCTCAAGTCGTCGGGTTCGTCAACATCGACAATCAGGGTATCGAAGGCCTCGAGTTCGGATATGACGAGGAGCTGAGTGGATCCCCGGGTCGCTTGGAGGCGGAGCAGGACCCCGACGGCCGCCTCATCACGTTCGGGGAATATGATGTCGTTCCCGCCATTCCGGGTAGCGACCTCGTCACGACCATTGATCGAGAGATTCAGTACATAGCCGAAGAGGTGTGCAAGGACACCATCAGCCGCACGGGGGCGCAGCGTTGTTCCGTTGTTGTTCTTGACCCGGCGACCGGTGAAGTACTTGCCATGGTGACGCTGCCCGGGTTCGACCCGGGAAATCGCTCCGGTACGGATCCGGACCGTTTCCGGAACTGGACGGCCCTGTCGGTCTACGAACCGGGTTCTACCCAGAAACTCGTAACTGTGGCCGCAGCGTTAGAGGAGAAAGTGGTCAATTGGGCGACCACCTTCGAAGTGCCGGATCAGATCGAGATTGTTCGCGGCGCTTGTCCGGATAACGAGGACGTCTATGGCTGTTTCAGTGACTTCACCCCCCATGAGCCTCGCATCATGAGCGTCAGGGACATCGTGACTCGTTCGTCCAACGTCGGCACGATCATGATCGGACGCGAGCTAGGAGAGAAGAACCTGGCTCGCTACCTCGAGGCCTTCAACTTCGGGGCCCCCACCGGGCTCGACTTCCCGGGCGAAGCCGCCGGCCAAATCAACCTCGCCAATGGATGTCAGTCCTGCCCGGCGTCGGCGGCCATCGGCTACAGCGTCTCCGTGACCGAGCTCCAGATGGCAGCCACCTACGCGACCATCGCCAACAATGGTGTGTGGGTGCAACCCCACTTGGTGAAAGAGATCATCGACGGCGGCGGCGTGCGCAATCCGGTCGACCCGGAGCGCCGGGAGGTCGTTTCGCCAGATACTGCCCGCGTCGTGCGGCTTCTCCTCCAGAGCGTCGTTCAGAGCGAAGACGGTACCGGCCGGCAGGCCCGGGTGCCCGGATATAGCGTCGGAGGCAAGACGGGCACAACCCGACGGTTCGTGGAAGGTGAGGGATATACCGGCGACTTCGTGGCCAGCTTCATCGGCATGGCGCCCATCGAGAATCCTCAGATCGTCGTGGCGGTCGTCGTGGACGCTCCCTATTCGGACAACACCGGCGGACGGGCCGCCGCCCCAGCCTTCGCCGAAATAGTTGAAAGGACTCTGCATCAAATGGGAGTGGCGCCGGATGTTTCCTGAGATCCTGCTTTCCGATCTGGCCGAAGCGGTCCATGGAGTGGTGGTCGGTTCCGACCGGATACCGATCCGCGACGTGACCCACGACAGCCGGCAGGCCGGTCCCGGCGCACTCTTCGTGGCCGTGCGGGGATTCACCACCGACGGACACCTTTTTCTGCCCGAGGCGGTTGCCAACGGGGCCGCAGCTCTCTGCGTGGAAGAGCGTCAGGACGCCGCCATACCGCAACTGATCGTGACGGATGGTCGGACGGCGCTCCCCACCCTGGCCGCCACCGTTCATCATCACCCATCCCGCCGTCTCCGGGTGGTGGGGGTGACGGGCACCAACGGCAAGACAACCGTTGCCTACTTGCTCGAGTCGATTGCGTTGGCAGCGGGACTGTCGAGTGGCGTGGTCGGCACGATTGGAGCTCGTATCGCCGGTCGGCCCGTTCCGGTCGGTAGGACGACACCGGAAGCCACCGACCTCCAGCGTCTGCTCGCCCGGATGGTCGACCAGACCGTAGATATCGCGGCCATTGAAGTGTCTTCCCATGCCCTTGCGTTGCACCGCGTTGACGAGGTCTCCTTTACGGTCGCGGCTTTCACGAATCTCGCCCAGGATCACCTCGACTTCCACAAGAACATGGACGATTACTTCGAAGCCAAGGCGACCCTATTCGAAAGCGGACGAGCCGATCGCGCCGTCATCTGGGTGGACGATCCGTTCGGCTCGCGACTCGCCGGTCGGGTGACCATTCCGGTAACTCGCGTCGGAATGAGGCCCGGGGCCGAAGTACGGGCGACCTCGGTCGAGGTAACGCCGACCGGCTCCAGGTTCGAACTGGTCCTCCGGGAAGGGTCCCGGGATGTCGAGTTGCCGCTGGGGGGAGCCTTCAACATTGAGAACGCCCTGGTGGCGGCCGCCTGCGCCCGGGAGTTGGGGGTGGGACTAGATGACATAGAAGACGGGCTTCGTACTGTCCCCCAGATCCCGGGCCGATTTGAGAAGATCGACGAAGGTCAGGACTTCGCGGTGATCGTCGACTATGCCCACACGCCGGAGGGCATCGAAGCGGCCGTGGCGGCGGCTCGGAGCGTGTCCGCCGGGACGGTCATCGTGGTGGTGGGCGCCGGTGGAGATCGTGACCGACTGAAGAGGCCTCGTATGGGAAGGGCGGCGGCCGGAGCCGACGTCGCCATCATCACCTCGGACAACCCGCGCTCCGAAGATCCTCTTGCCATCATCGCCGAGGTAGTGGCCGGCATGGGGGAAAGAAGCGCCGGGTTGCAGGTGGTGCCCGATCGACGTTCTGCCATCCGAACCGCCGTGCAGGCGGCTTCGGCCGGTGATGTGGTTTTGATTCTCGGTAAAGGTCATGAGCAAGGACAGGAGATAGCCGATCGAGTCGAACCATTCGACGATCGAGTAGTGGCGGGCGAGGAACTGGTCAGACTTGGAGTCGCCTCATGATTGCGATGCTCGTTTCGGCGGCCGTCGCGTTTCTCCTGGCCATCCTGCTGACTCCGTCCGCCATCCGGTTCCTTCGGGAACGAAGCGTCGGTCAATTCATCCAAGAGGAGGTCGAGGGGCATTCTCACAAACACGGCACTCCCACGATGGGGGGTGTCGTGATTCTCATCGCGATGCTGGCGGGTTACCTGTTGTCGCACATCAGAGTCTGGAGCCCTTTCGAAGGCTTCGATCTCAGGTTGCGTGCCTTTGGCGGAGGTGGCTTGCTCGTGGTGGGAGCCACGCTCGGGATGGGACTAATCGGGCTCTTGGATGACTACCTCAAAGTGACCCGTGAACGGAACCTGGGACTGAACAAGCGGGCCAAGATCGTCGGACAGATAGCCATCGCCGGTCTCTTCGCCTGGGGTGCGGTCACGCTCGGGGTTTCGACCGAAATCGGTTTCGCCCGCTCGCTCGGTATCGATCTGGGGCCTCTTTATCCCATCTGGGTGTTGCTGATGCTCACTGCGACGGCCAACGC
>DATEVB010000078.1:0-2191 GCA_035282865.1 Acidimicrobiia bacterium
TCACCGGACTCGGCCGCTGCCGCATCGACCAAGTTTGCCGGCATGAGCCAGACTGCATCGGGGTACGGCGCCGGCTTCCCACCCGACTCTACGATCGCGCGCGGATCCGACCGGGTGCTGCACCTCGTCAACAGAAGGGCAAAGCTCCTCGACAGCACGGGAGGAGTTTTCGCCGTGACCGATCTGAATCGGTTTTTCGGTGCTACCTCCAACGGCGTGCCCGTGGGTGAGGCCCTTTTCGATCCGAAGGTCATATACGATCGGGGCTCCCAGACGTATTTCGCAGTTGCCCTTCAGGGCCAGACGGCCTCTGCTTCGAACTTCTATCTTGCAGTCTCTCGGCCAGCGTCTCCGACCTCCTTCGCGGCTTCGCAATGGTGTCGTTACGTCTTCGACGCAAGGATACTTTTCGGCGGCGCCTCCACCTGGGCGGACTACCCGGGGCTTGGAGTTGGTCGAAACACCCTGATTCTTACGACCAACCAGTACTCGACGACTTTCGAGGGAGGAGTGATCCGAGCCTGGTCGAAGAACTACTTCGCGAACAACTACTCCAGTTGCCCGGCATGGAAGGCACCGTACCTGTGGACCGGGTATGGGCCGTCACAGGCCACTCGATTGCCCGACACTCTGCAGCCAGCTCTTCACTACACGAATCCGACAGGAGTAACGCCTGCAACGCAACCTGCCTACCTGATCGACACGGTCGGAGGTGGATCAACCCAATATCGCGTCTGGAAGATCGCGAGTCTCGCCTCCGGCTCGCCGTCTCTGTTCGGGCCCGCTTCTCTTTCGGGATCATCCAACAACCGCGAACCCGACCGACTGGCACCTGGAAGTCTAAGCAACGTAGGAATCGATACCGGTGACACCCGCATGCTGCAGGTGGCCGGACGAGGAGACGCGCTGCATGCAGTCCACAACGTCAGATGTCAGTTCGGTGGTGGGGAGAACGAGGTATGCGTCCGCTACATCCAGCTATCGGTGGGCAACACTTCCAACGGTGGAATCACCACATCGGTAGCTCAGCAATCCGTACTAGGGGGCGGAGACGGGTGGTACTACACATTTCCGAGCATTGCCGTGAACAACTCTGGGGCAGCCGCGACTGCTTTCAACGCGGTGCAGGTAGGGGGCTACCGAGGTTCGGCCTGGGCGGCCAAAACTCCCACGGCGAGTCAGTTCTCCAGCGTCTCATGGTTGGCGCAGGGAACGTGCCTACTCGACGCAACCTACGACTCTCGGAAGGGATTCTACCGAGCGGGTGACTACTCCGGAGCTGCCGCCGATCCAGACTTGTCTTCCATCTGGGTGACGTCAGAGCGATCGGTCAACATCACCGGCGTCGGATGTGGCTGGCAGACGCACATTGCACGAATCACCGGCATCTAGTCTCGGGCTGAATTCTTATTCTAGAGAGGAAGCACCGCACCTCTCCTGGCGGGACGACATGGGGGATCGGGTCGTTCTGCGGCTGGGGACGCGCTCACCGACGATCTCGGTGCGTTCGAGTTCGACCTCATCCTCATGTTCGCTTGGTCCATCACTTCGACGACGCGACCAACCGGCATCTGGTCGAGAAGTCGGCTCGGGCGCTTCGTCCTGGGGGACTCCTAGTCATCGGTGAACCGTTCCGGCCGGGGAGCCGGAGGAAGAGCGACGTGTGCTGCCCGGGCTTGGTCACTGTGGCGCGTTCGTTCATAGCGACCTCGCGGTCCCGATCGTTTGGCCGTTCCTCGAGCGTCCTTTCCCGTGGCCCAGCGCCTAGCCTCGACGCACCGGCCGGCCGGATCGCTCACTCAGGGTGGCGCCGAACCACGCGGTGAGCTGGTGCGAGAGGGGGGACTCGAACCCCCACGCCCTTTCGGGCACCGGATCCTAAGTCCGGCGCGTCTACCTGGTTCCGCCACTCTCGCGGTAGGGCAAGCGTAGCGGAGGCCAAGGGCGGCTCAGCGGTGCCGGACCGCTCCGCCCGACTGCCGGAACTCGACGGCGTGGTGGCGGCACAACGGGCGGCCGTCGATTGCCAGATCGGCCCAGCAGTCGTAGCCGTCGACGTCGCAGCGGAAGCGTCCGGAAGCGTGCTCCTCGCAGAAGAGGCCGATCGAGGAGACCACCGTCGCCGGGGTTCGACACCCCTCGACGGAGCACCGGGCACCAGCGTCGTCCCTCGGCATCGACCTCGCCGCAG
>DATEVB010000079.1:0-6168 GCA_035282865.1 Acidimicrobiia bacterium
GGCCGGTACCATCGCCGTCGTGAAGATCCTCCACACCTCCGACTGGCATGTCGGGCGGACCATTCGGGGCCGGAGCCGGGCCGAGGAGCACCGGGCGGTCCTGGCGGAGATCGCCGGCATCGCCGGGACCGAGGGCACCGACCTGATTCTGGTGGCAGGTGACCTGTTCGATGTCGTCGCCCCTTCCCCGGAGTCCGAGCAGATCGTGTTCCGAGGTCTGCTCGAGCTGGCCGACATTGCTCCGGTGGTGATCGTGGCCGGCAATCACGATCACCCTCGCCGGTTGGAGGCCGTGTCCCCGCTGCTCGAGCTGGGCAGAGTGAGGGTAGGCGCCACCCTCAAACGGCCCGAAGAAGGCGGCGTCATCACCATAGATACCGGGTCGGGCGAGACGGCCCGCATCGCTCTCGTTCCGTTCGTGAGTCAGCGGGCCATTGTCTCCGCCGGCGACCTGATGGCACTCGACCCCGACCAGCACGGAGGCAGGTACGCCGGGCGCCTGGCCGGGGTGATCGCCAAACTGACGGGAGGTGTTTCCCTCGACCAGGTCAATCTGGTCGTCGCCCACCTGATGGTGGCGGGGGGAACGCCGGGTGGGGGAGAGCGGTCGGCTCACACCATCTTCGACTACGCAGTTTCCGCCCAGGCGTTCGACGGTTCGCTTTCCTACGTCGCACTCGGCCACCTGCACCGGCCGCAACAAGTTCCTGCGGCCGGACCGATCTGGTACTCGGGGTCGCCGCTCCAAATGGACTTCGGGGAAACCGGGGATCGCAAAGCGGTGTTGCTGGTCGAGGCGGAACCCGGTGTTCCTGCTCGCGTCAGGGAAATGCCGCTCGATGAAGGGCGGAGACTGGTGAGGCTGCGCGGCACGCTGGAGCAAGTCGCCGCGTTGCAGCAGGAGGTCGGTGACGCCTACCTGCGGGTCGAACTCGAGGAAATCGCCCGGGTCGGGCTCGCCGACGAGGTGAGAGAGCTCTTCCCCAACGCCGTGGACGTGGCCGTTGTGGTGCCGGAGGAGGCCCGGACGACCGCGGCTCCGGTGAGGCTGGGCAGGCCTCCCCACGAGTTGTTCGCCGAGTACCTCACCCAGAAGAACGCGCTCGATGGGCGGTTGGTGTCTCTCTTCGATGAACTGATGGCGGAGTCGCATGAGGCCTAACCTGCTCGAACTGTCCGGCTTCACCGCCTTTCGTGAGCCGGTGACCGTCGACTTCCGGGGTGCCGACCTGTTTGCCCTGACCGGACCGACCGGCTCTGGTAAGAGCTCGCTCATCGACGCCATCGTCTTCTCGTTGTACGGATCGGTGCCGAGGCTCGGCCAGCGCGACGTGGCGCCGATCGTGTCGCTCGGCAAACTGGAAGCCCGGGTCCGCTTCGAGTTCTCGCTCGACGGGACCGACTACACGGTTGCCCGGGTGGTGCGGAGGACCAAGACCGGAGCCTCCACCGCCGAAGCCCGGCTGGAGCGAGATGGTGAGGTGCTGGCCGGGACCGCAGATGAAGTCACCGAAAGCGTCGTCCGGCTCCTCGGGCTCGACTTCGATCATTTCACCAAGTCGGTCGTGCTGCCGCAAGGTCAGTTCGCTGCCTTTCTCCACGACCGCCCCGCCGACCGTCAGAAGCTGCTGAGGGAATTGCTGGATCTTGGGGTATACGAACGGATGCGGGAACTGGCCAACCAGCGGAGAGCTGCCGCGGAGGCCAAGGTGCAGGTTCTGCAGACCCAACTCGATGAGCTGGCGTTCGCCACGCCCGAGGCCCGACAACATGCAGAGGAGCGGTTGGTTCGCCTCGAGACCCTTGGTGATGTTGTGGAGAGCGCCGAGCCGGAGCTGCAGGCCATCCGCGATGAGATCAAGACGTCGAACGATGTCGCGGCCCGTGCTCGTTTGTCCATCGGGCGGCTACAGGGCGTCAAGATGCCCAAAGGCATCGCCACGCTGGCGGCCGGATTCGTCGAGGCCCGTCGGGCGACGCTCCAGGCCGAGGACGGGGCGAGAAAGGCCCGCGAGCAGCTCGATAAGGTTGAGGCGGCTCGCCATGCCCTTCCGGCCGAAGCAGATATCCAAAGGATCGTCGGCCTCCATGGCGCCTTGGCCGATGAGCAACACACCCTCGAGCGCCTGAAGACAGGCGTAGAGAAGACCACCCGAGAAGCGAGGGCGGCTGCCGATGTTGTTGCGGCTGCCGGTGCCGCGGTCGAAGTCGCCCGACGCGACCTGGATTCGGCCAATCGCAGCCACGCCGCTCACGCCCTGGCCGCCACCCTTGTGGCCGGCGAACCATGTCCGGTGTGCCGCCAGACCGTTCAGGGACTTCCGGCCGGAGAAGCTCCACCAGCGTTGGCCAAAGCCGAGGCCGCGCTCGCTGCGGCAGAAGAGGGGGAGAGGGCGGCCAGAGAACAAGACGCCGCCACCGGCAAGCGATTGGCTACCGAACAGGCCCGGATGGTCGACCTCACGGCCAGGATCGACGTACTCCAGCGTGATCTTGCCGGCGCTCCCGGCCTCGAGGAGACGCTGCAAACCAGGAAACAGATCGCCACCGTCGAATCGGACCTCACAAAAGCCCGGGCATCTGCCGATCGGGCCGCTCAAGTGGCGCTGCGAGCTCGACAGAACGTCGACGCGATCGAAGCTGAGACGACCGCCGCCCGCCGGCGGTTCGACCAGACCCGCGATCAGGTGGCGTCGCTGGAACCGCCGGTTCCAGAGCGAGTCGATCTGGCAGCCGATTGGAACCAGTTGAGTGAATGGTCCGTGGAGACAATCCGTCGATTGACCGAACAGTCCGTCGCGGCGGAGCGGCTCATCGAGGAGGGTCGAGGCCGACTCGCCGAACAGGAGGGAGCCCTCACAGCTCGTATCGGACAGGAGGGACTGGAGACTGCCGGCCGGCCGATCAGGGACGTCATAATGGCAGCAACGGCAGCTGCTGCTCATGACCTGGCCCGTATCCGGGAGGCAGTACAGCGGGTGGAGGAGAACCGGGCCACTATCGTCACCACCACTGAAGCAGCCGACCTGGCCAAGAGCCTCGGCCGGCACCTGTCGGCAAACGGATTCGAGGCGTGGCTCATGGAGGAAGCCCTCGCCACCCTGGTGATCGGAGCGAATCTCTTGCTCGATGACCTGGCCGATGGGGCTTATTCACTCGAAGTCGTGAAGCGGGATTTCCGGGTGATCGATCACCGCAATGCCAACGAAGCGCGTCCCGTCAAGACGCTCTCCGGAGGGGAGACCTTTCTGGTCTCGCTGGCACTCGCTCTCTCATTGGCGCAGCAACTGGCCTCGATGTCGGTCCACGGCGGCGGCCGGCTCGAATCGGTGTTCCTCGATGAGGGATTCGGCACCCTCGACGTCGAGACACTCGATACCGTGGCTCACGTGATTCAAGAACTTGGCGCGCGGGGACGGATCGTTGGAATCGTCACCCACGTGCGGGAATTGGCCGAGCAGGTCCCGGTCCGATTCGAGGTGCGCAAGGGAGCCGGGACGGCCACAGTGGAGCGGGTGGAGCTGTGAAATTCACCGTCGAGCCCTGGGCCCCCGAGTACGGCACACCGACCGGGGCCGAACTCGAAGAGACCACCGTCGTCCCGGAGGTGGACATCGAGGTGCCGGCGCGCGATTGGGCGCCGATCCTCCCGACAGGCCACGGGGCGGATTCTGTCCTATTCGTCGACGGGGTGCGCCGGGTCGACGCCAATGTCTGGATCTCACAGCCGGACGGAACGGCCACCCTCGGTCTGTGCGCGACCTATGCGGCCGGCGCGGTGCACTGCGACGGCCGGGCCGAACTGGTGGCGAGCGAGGTGCGGCGCGGGCTCTTCACCGCCGCGGCCGGTGCCGCACCGATCGTCACCCGTCATGCCGAATACCAGGTGCGGGCGGTGGCCGGATCCACACCGGAGGAGCTGTGGCTCGGTATTCAGCAGAGGATGGGTGAAACCGAACAGGAGATCGCAGCTGGCCACGCCGGTGATGCGCTGGTCGTCGTCGACGGCCCCTTGAGCGGCGCCCACGTGCGGGGAGCGGTCGGTTACGTGAAGACCCACCACGTCCAGTACCTCCCCCCGGCCTTGCGACCGGTGATCGGCAGGCTCGGCGCTGGGCAAAGGACACCATTGTTCCTCACCACCACCGCCTGGAGCCGCTACTCGTGGTACCTCCGGCTGCCCGGGCCCAACGACCACCCGTGGGCGTCGGTGGTCCGCTGCGAAGCTCCGGCCGATCTCGATATAGCTGCGGCGACCGAGCTGGCGGACCGTGTGACGCTCACGTTGCCGCGGTTTGCGTCACACGGCCACAAGGACCCCCGGGCCCCGCAGAACCTCTACCCGATCGGTGGGCTCGAGCGGGCTCTGCGGCGCCGTTTGGGCGATCAGGCTCTCCTGTACCGCTCGTTGCGGGTAGCCGCGCCTCGTTAGCTCTTCAACCCGCCTGCCCCGGCGTCGACGGTACCCGTCTCTTCGGCTGCGGGCGAGTCGGTGGATGGCGGGGCCGCGGTCACGGTTGCTTTCGGGCGCCGTTTCATCAACCGCCAGGCCAACCAGACCAGGATCGGTACCCAGAAGAAGGGGATGATCGCTCCGGCGAAGAGGATCAGGACCCGAACCAGGTTGACGAGCACTTCCCAGCTGGCCTTCAGACCCTCAGCGAAACTGGGGATCCCACCCGGGTTGACGGCCTGGATGAACATCGTGACGGTGTTGGCGGCCGTCCGGTTGGAGAGGACCTCTCCGTCCTCGTTGACCGGGGTGGCGGTCACGGTCGTCTGCGTGCGGAGGTTCCGCTCGGCGACGGTTTCCGTGGCGAGCACGATTGATTCGCCCGGCTCGATCGGGGTGCCGAGATCACCGAACAGCACGATCAGGTCGGCGAATTCGATGTCCAGCACCGGGTCGCGAAGCTCGAAGTCGGTGAGCAACGTGTCGCCGACGTTGGTGATCTCGAAGCAAACGCTGACCTCATCGCCCTGGTCGACGGTCAGCCCGGAGCTTCCCGGGCAAGAGATCCCGTCGTCGTGACCGCGGTACGCCGTCACGTTGAGGGAGACCGCCGGCCGGTTCTCGGCTTCGGTGATGGTCAACACGATGGTTGCCAGCGCGACCTGGTCTTCGAGGGTGCGAAGCTGCCCGCGCATGGTCTCCAGCTGGGTCTCACGCTGGAGCAATTCGTTCTCCAGTTCGACGATCGTCTTGATGTCGACGGCGCCCTCCAACAGCGACCGCAACCGGTCGACGCTGGCGGAGGCTGTGTTGATGCGGCTCTGTACGTCGACGATCCGCTCGGTGACGTCGTCGGCGGACACGTTCTGGGTGCGCAAATCGCCGATCGACCCGAGCCGGTCGAGCGCCTCCTGGAAGTCCTCCGGGCGCACCTTGAAGGTGAGGACGCTCATCGGGGTGGGGTCTCCGATTGTGCGCTGCCCGAAGAGGAAACCACCCAGCCCTTGAATCAGGCGGGTGGCCTGCTCGCCGGCCGAGGCGACATCCGGTACTGCCACGGTGAGGTCGGCCGTGAAGATGATGTCACGCCCGAGGCCGGAGGTCTGGAAAACGACCGGCTCGACACCACCCGAGCCGAGCTCGTCTGCATCGGCAGCCCGATCGCCTTCGCCCCCATCGGACGGCCCGCCGGTAGCAGCGGCGATCGTTGTGGTTGGCTCGGCTGCGAATCCCCCGCTCTCGAGAGGGGTGCCGGTGTCGTCGACCTCTTCAGAGCCTCCTGATGAAGATCCGCAGGCGGCAGCCACGAGCAGCAGCGCTAATGCCACGATCAACGATCTCAGCCATGGTTTGTGAAGGCGATGATTCATGAACCCTCCCGGGTCGTACATCCTTTGGACGCATGTCGGTGCGACGCGGTTCCTGTCATCCCGGTTTCTTCCAAGCTAGTCGGCCGCTCAGTTGGAAAGCTGTAGCCGCATCCGGTGCACGACATGGTCGGACCGACCCGGAAGGGGATACTGTTCCCCGGTGAGCGTGAACCCGCAGCTCCGATAGAGCGCCAGAGCGGGGTGGTTGCCGCTCGTCACACCGAGCATTACCGATGGTGCGCCAATCTCCGCCGCCCAACCGACCAGCCTCCCAACCAACCGGGCGCCGTGACCGGCTCGCCGGTGCTCGGGGGCGATCCACATGCCCACCAGCAGCACCTCGTT